>JANXRI010000197.1 GCA_025353085.1 Betaproteobacteria bacterium | reverse complement strand
CTGAATCGAAACCCCGCCGCAGGACTTAATATCCGCGGCAGCATTGTATACATTAGCCGCAGTGAGACAGGTGGCGGTGGCGCCATCGTAATTAGGGGCATTGCGGAACGCGCCGGTTAAAGCATTGCCGTCATCGACTTTCCGATCGAGTTCGGCGAGGACCGAAGACGGAACATTGCCGCCGGTCTTGATATTGAACTTGGCCGGAGGCGCGGCGACTGCGTCGGAGTAGTTGATGTCATAAATTATTTGCAGGAACCCACTGAATGGGTTGGTCGGATTATTAAGGGGCGACGGCACGGCAAGAAGGCCGTTGTATGAGCCCGTGATGAATCCTGCTCTTGATAGTTGATGCCAGGCGAGTATTGATTCGCTCTCGCTGGTGTCGTTGACCTTGCCATCCTGGCAGGTGGGATTGGCGAGCGTGCAGCCAAGAGTCGGAGTCGGGCCGGCAATGTTGGCTGCGGCAAGCGAGTTTTCATAATCCCCCGGGAGCACCCGAAAGCGATCCTGAAAGCCAAGATAGGCGATCTTGACACCGTCCATCTGAGACGCAATATTGCGCACTCGCGCAGCCGTAATGAGTTCCTGCCCTTTCAATACGCCGCCGAGCAGCAGGCCGATGATGACCAGCACAATGGCGATTTCAATCAGAGTGAAGCCCCGTTGTTTACGCATGGTGTTCAATCCCATTTATCTGGACCGGCGGTCCAAGTGTGACAAATACTGCAAGTCGTGTACCAGGAGGGCATTGCTTACGATCGGCTGCAGGCGAAGTGCAAAACGAAATGTGACCTGCGTCCGGTGATCTTTTTATGGTGGAGGCCAGGTGCCAACTCATTGATTTTACGTCAATGTCATGCCGCGATAGACTGTGACATATTCCTTAGCCTGAGAGGCAATGGAAACTAACGACATCTCATCAGCGTGCCGGAAGGATTTCAGTCAATTTTTCGACGGCGACGACGATTTTTCGGCTTTTTTCTGCAGCGACTCCAGGCGATCAAGCAGGAAACGCATTTCATATTGATCCTTGATTTCGCCGCTATCCAAAAGGCCGCCGATCAGGATTTTCGCACTCTCGAATTCACCCATGTCCTCCAGCAAAATGATGTGCATCTGCCGCGCCCACGCCGGCGCGGCGGGCGAGAGTTGCGCGATCTCGCGTGCGTATCGCAATGCCAATGGCAGATCCCCTAGCCGATGTTTGCAGGCAAGGGCGACGTTCGCGAGCCACCGCCAGCGCCGATTCGGATCCATTAAAAACTGCGCATGAACGAAGTCGAACATCAGGCGGATCCGCGCGGGATCAGGCACTTGTCCGTAAAGATGCGCTGCCATCAGCAATGGATATTGACCAATGGGGTCAAGTATAAGGATAGCGTTGAGCCACTCGATTACGCGCGAGTAGTCAAGTTCGCGGAACGGAATGCTGATGCCGGGTTGATTGTCAAATGCCTGAAGATACAGTGTCATCAACTGTGCCAGTACGACCGGTTCTCCAAGACTGGCAACTCGCAGAACGGCAACAGGCGGCGGCAGATCAAGCGCCTCTGCTCGCGCCACCGGTTTCGGCTGTGCGGCTTGCCAGACTATTTGCAAAATCAGCGCTATCAAAAGCAGCGCAAAAATGGGAGCCGGTACGGCGGACAGCGACCGCTCGTCGCGATGGATCACAGGTTTCTGCGATAAAAGTCGAACATGGCAGCGGCCAGCAGCAACACCGAATAGAGTATTGCTTGCACTGCGCAAACGCCGACTGCCGTCCATCCCGCCGCCCCGTCGATGAGCCACGCGCTCTGGGTAAAACGGTCGAGTGCAGGCAGCACCAGCGCAAGCGCATCGATAATCAACGTGATGAACTGATGGGATACGGTCCCGTCATCGGCAAGCGGAGTGGCGCTTATCAGACGTATCGCCGACATCGCCCGGGAGAGCACGTAGAAACCGGCGATAAAACTCGCCGCCGGCATCAATTGCGTGAATGTCAAAATGCAAAACACGCTGAGCGCCACGACGATGATAAGTTCGAGTGCCAGGGAGCAGCTCCATTGCAGAGCGGAAGCAAAAGGAGCCAGCATCATTTGAGGCAGGCCCGCGAGCAATGCCATCGTCAGCGCTATCAGGATAAAACCAAGGAGTCGGCCTAGAACATAATCGGCACGCCGCAGATCGAAAGACAGTGTGAGTTCGAGCCCCTTGTCGTTGAATTCGCGCACCAGGCTCGTCAAAATATGCAAACTAAGCACGAAGACTGCGGCGAGACGCGATGCTGCCGCCGAAAATGCAATTTGCATGCGCGCGCTTTCCGTGATCGCCAGTTGATGCACAAAATAGGCGGCGCTGAAAACAAGGGTCAATGCGATCAGGTATAGCCATACAAGACGCGTACGCGATGCTTCGAGCAGCGTGTAACGCGCCAGAGTCGCTATTTGGTATCGACCCATGGAATAATCGATCTTTGTGCGTAAATACGTCCAGTATAGCGAAAGTGCGTTTCCCGAGGCAGCATGCACATGAGAACTCACAGGTGAGCGAAGCAGCCGAAACCGCGCGTCCTATCATGCGTCCGCAGTGGTGGTTCGGCGCAATGCTGCTGGCGCTACATGCCGCGCTTGCGTGGGGTATCGACTCGTTTTTTTCCCGTGCGATGCTGCTGGTTCACTTCGGGGTCTTCCTGATCTGGCAGCCGGTGTGGCGCGGTGAGCGCAAGCTCGACTCACGGCAGGCGTTTTTGGTCGTCATCGTCGGCTTGCTCCTGGCCGGCTGGAACAGCTGGTGGCTGATGGCTGTGTGGCTCGCCGTACTCTTCGCATTAATAGGCGGTACTCTCCTCGGCACCGAGCAGCCGCGTCAGCGAATGACTCCTTTGATCGCCGCGGTGTATTTGCTTTCGCTGCTGCTCGTGTGGGTGGTGCCTCACCTGTTTGCAGATCAGCAATTCGATACTGCGTTGGTCGCGATGGTTCGCTATGCGCTGCCGTTGCTGCCGCTTTCAATGCTAGTGATTCGAGTGCCGGTCGCCGCTCGTTCCTCCCTGCCACTCGCAGTTGATTTGTTTTATAGTCTGCTGCTTTTTCTGCTGGTGACATGGCTCGTGCTCGGCAGCTTTGTGGTCAAACAAGTCAGTCACGGAGACTATCCGCTGGCCCTTGCGCAAAGCCTGCTGGTAATGGGCCTGGTGCTGGTGTCTTTAAGTTGGCTGTGGAACCCGCACACCGGGTTCACCGGCATCGGCCATCTGCTGTCCCGTTACTTGATGAGTCTCGGCCTGCCATTCGAGCGCTGGATCAAGGGCCTCGCCGATCTTGCCGAGCGAGAGCGCGAACCGTCACGTTTTCTGTCTCTCGCTCTGCAAAATATGTGTGAGTTGCCCTGGGTAGCGGGGCTTTCGTGGCAGGCCGCCCACAGCAGCGGAGAGTTCGGCGCACGTTCCAGGTTCCAGGCGGAATTCGCATCCCAGGATCTCATGCTTACATTTCATACCAAATGGTCGCTGAGCCCGTCGCTGCTGTTGCATCTTAAATTGCTTACCCAGATGCTGGGTCATTTCTACGAAGCGAAGCAGCGCGAAGAAGCGCAACGAGTCAATGCCTATACCCAGGCAATCTATGAAACGGGTGCGCGACTTACGCATGATGTGAAAAATTTGTTGCAATCCCTGCGATCGCTGTGCGCAGCCGCCGAGACCAGCCCCATTGACGAAGCGGGTGCGTTGCAGAGTCTCGTTAAAAGACAATTGCCGCAAATCGCGCAACGACTCACGCTGACGCTGGAAAAATTACAGGCACCTCAGCAGTCGTCGATTGTGCACGTCAACGGGATGGCATGGTGGGAGGGGCTCAAGCAGCGCTACACGCGCGGCGAAATTTCGTTTGACGAGGGTCTCGCTAATTCCGTTGCTGCAGTACCCGGCGAACTGTTCGACAGCGTCGCCGAGAACCTGCTGCAAAACGCAATCGCCAAGGCGCAAGAACACGCCGGTATTCAAATTACGGTTACGTTCGACGCCAAGTGCTTCGGCGGCCGCTTACGGATATGCGACAGTGGCGAGGCCGTGCCGAAGGCCGTTGCCACAAAACTTTTTTCCGTGCCGGTGCCCTCGCGCACCGGGCTCGGAATCGGCCTCTATCAGGCGGCGCGTCAGGCCGAACAGGCAGGCTACACCCTGACACTTATGAATAACGATAACGGGAATGTTTGCTTTGAATTGCGCAAGCCCGCAGTCTGACACTACTGACTCGCCGGTTAAGGCGCGACGACGCGAACGGTAAATCGCCTGACAGAGCCGACGACCAAAGTGACTTTCGGCGTCACAATGCCGGCGTCAATCACCGCGCTGAATGTAGTGCTTAAGCAAGGCGGTAATGACGTGCACTCGGGAGCGACCGTGTAACCGACGGAAGTGCGCCAGTTTGCATTGAACCACGCCGGAAACGTCGTCCCGGGCCAGCCGGCGCCTGGACTTAGATTTCGCGGTATAAAACCAGGCATGGAAGTCGCTGGCAAGCATAACGCCGGGTCGCCATGAGGCTGGCAGGCGAAGTCCGTCACCAGCGCGGCATTCGGCAGGACAGAGCTGACGAGAAAGTACTTATTCAGTCGCGCCGTTATCTCATTTGCTATGCGCCTTTCGACAAACGAGAGCACATCAGCGGCGGTGATTGCGGCCAGACGGTCATTGAAATTAACACTCGCTGGCCCATCTATAAAAGCCGGTGACCCCGCCGCATTGGCCCCATCGAGATAGTTAACCGCGTTGTTTTTGTTTGCCGCCCCGACTCTCGACTGTGCGCCGAGCGGCGCGCCCGGCGCAAAAACGATCGCCACGACGTTATTCAACGCTGCGTTACCGGATATCGACAGAGTGCCCGCCGCGGCGTCATTGATAAGCACTTGACTGGCGAAATCGCGAAAGTTGGGAGACAGCGCGTACCACAAACGCTCACCGTCCGCATCACGCAAATCCGGTAGCCCCAGTGTCCGCCACGGCAAGCGTCCCACATAACTCGGACAATTGATGCCTGCAAAGAGATCAGCAACGCCGTCGTCCGGCACGTTACTGCCCCCGATGTTGGTGATCAGATCGGGGCAAGGCAGGCTGCCCGGCAGCGAGGCGTCGATTGTCGCGCGTCCGATCAAAGCCTGTTTAGCCTGCGCCAGCGCGTTAGTGGTTTTTTGGCCGCGTTCGTTGCGCACCGCGATTGTACCGAGCGACGACACAAACCAGGTCGCAGCCGCCATTCCAATCACGGCAATCAGCAAAATGGCGGCATACCCATGATGTGAGCCA
>JANXRI010000180.1 GCA_025353085.1 Betaproteobacteria bacterium | reverse complement strand
CGCCGATTTTCCATCCGTCATAGATTCAATCGCAATGTTTTGAATTACCGAATCACCAATCACCGAATCACCAAACCTTATAGGCGCCGCTCGTAACGCGGGCGTTCCATCCCGAATAATCAAGATACCACTGCACGGTCTTGCGCAATCCGCCGGTAAATTCTTCAGCGGGTTGCCAGCCGAGTTCCGCGCGAATCTTTGTCGTGTCGAGCGCATAGCGGCGGTCATGGCCGGGGCGATCCGGCACGAATTCGATTAGCCGTTCGTGCGGCGCCGTGGCGGTCGCCAACTCGTTGAGTAGCGTGCAAATGGTGCGCACGATCTCAAGATTGTTTTTCTCGACATTGCCGCCGATGTTGTACGTGGCGCCGACGGTACCTTTTTGCAGCACCAGGCGAAGTGCCGCACAGTGATCGGTCACGTAAAGCCAGTCACGGATGTTGAGACCATCGCCATAGATCGGCAGTGGTTTTCCTGCGCACGCATTGAGAATCATCAGCGGAATCAACTTTTCCGGAAACTGATGCGGTCCATAGTTGTTCGAGCAGTTCGTGACGATCGCCGGCAGCTGGTAGGTCGAATGATAAGCGCGCACCAGATGGTCGGCTGCCGCCTTGGATGCCGAGTAGGGACTGCTCGGTGCGTACGCTGAGATTTCGGTTGCCGGCCGGGCATTCGCGCCCAGCGAACCATAAACTTCGTCGGTCGACACATGGACAAAGCGGAACTGTGCGCGCTCTGCAGCCGTGACTTCTTTCAGATACTCGCGCGTCGCTTCAAGCAGATTGAAAGTACCCACCACGTTGGTCTGGACAAAATCTTCAGGCGCATGAATGGAGCGATCGACATGGCTCTCGGCCGCGAAATGAATGATCGCGCGCGGCTTATGCCGGCGCAGCAAGGCCGCGACCAGCGGCCGGTCATTGATATCGCCGTGAGCGAACACATAACGCGGGTCACTGCCGACGGAAGCGAGATTGTCGGGATTGCCGGCATAAGTGAGGCTGTCGAGGTTGATCACGCCGGCTTGCTCATGCGCAAGCCACTCGATGATGAAATTCGAGCCGATGAAGCCGGCGCCCCCGGTGACGAGAATCAAAGCGGTTCCCGCGGTAACGGGCAATGGGTGATCGGTGATGGGTATAAACCGCTCAGACGACGCGAAACTGTGCTGTGCATTTCACTCATCGCTCTTAACTCATTGCTCATCACCGGTACCCGAATAATCGCGATACGCGAGCTCGATGCCTTTTCGCAGACCCGTTTTAGGACGCCAGCCGAGTTCCGTCATGCGGCTCACATCGAGCAGCTTGCGTGGCGTGCCATCCGGCTTGGACGCATCGAAGATGAGCTTGCCGATGAACCCGGCGACGTCGATGATCGATTCGGCGAGTTCGCGCACGGTCAGGTCTTCACCGCAGCCGATGTTTATCAGCGGCGGTTGACTCCAATCTGCGGGCGCCGGATTAATTAACGAATCGAAAATCGAATCCGGCAGTTGCATCAGGAAAACGCACGCGTCGGCCATGTCGTCGCTGTAAAGAAATTCGCGGCGCGGCGCCCCTGTGCCCCATACCTCAAGTTGCCGGTTACCGCGCAATTTTGCTTCATGCACTTTGCGGATCAGCGCCGGCAGCACATGCGAATTGTCCAAGTCGTAATTGTCGCCCGGGCCGTATAGATTGGTCGGCATGGCGGCGATAAAACGCGTGCGATGCTGCCGGTTCAACGCCCAGCACAGTTCGATGCCGGCGATTTTCGCTATCGCATACGGGCGGTTGGTCGGTTCAAGCGGGCCCGTAAGCAGATAGGACTCTTTGATCGGCTGCGGGCAATCGCGCGGATAAATGCACGATGAACCGAGGAAAAGCAAACGCTGAACATCATGGCGCCACGCGGCATCGATGACGTTATGTTCGATTGCGAGGTTGTCGGAAATGAAGTCGGCGGGCTTGGTACTGTTCGCATGGATGCCGCCGACTTTGGCGGCAGCAAGGAACACATGCGCAGGGCGTTCCTGTGAAAAAAACCGCCGCACCGCCATTTGATCCGTAAGGTCGAGTTCGGCGTGCGTGCGATGAACTAGGTTCGAATACCCGGCCGCGCGCAACTGCCGCATCAACGCGGAGCCGGCAAGACCCCGGTGACCGGCGATGTAGATTTTGTCTTGTGGCTGCACAGAGTGATTAAGTGATTAGGTGATTAGGTGATTAGGTGATTAGGTGATTGAGGAATTCAGTGATTGGGCAATTCAACGCCCAGTTACCGGATTACGCTTTTTTGCAGGCCGGCCAGCAATCGCGACACCTGTTCAAGTTGATCGAATAGCTGGTGCTCATTCTGGAAATAGCCGAGTTCAGCAGAAATCAGCAATTGTGTCTCAAGCTCGCTCAGCGAGCCTTTGGCGATCCCGAGAA
>JANXRI010000153.1 GCA_025353085.1 Betaproteobacteria bacterium | reverse complement strand
TGAGCCATTCGCCGGTGTCGATCCGATCGCGGTCATCGACATCCAGAAAATCATCCGCTTTTTGAAAGAGCGCGGTCGCAGATGCCCAATGTCTCGCGCACGTTGTGATCGGTGATCAACACCCCGATACCGCGCTCTTTCAAAAAGCGGATGATTTTCTGGATGTCGATGACCGCGATCGGATCGACACCGGCGAATGGCTCATCAAGCAGAATAAAACGCGGTTCGGTTGCCAGAGCGCGCGCAATTTCCACTCGTCGGCGCTCTCCACCCGACAGGCTGATCGCCGGGTTGTCGCGCAGATGAGCGATGTGCAAATCTTCGAGGAGTTGTTCGAGCTTGGCGGAGATTAGAACCTGATCGCTTATTTGCAGTTCGAGCACTGCCTTGATATTTTCGGCGACGGTCAAGCGGCGAAAAATCGAGGCCTCCTGCGGCAGATACGATAAGCCGAGTTGCGCGCGCCGGTGAATCGGCATATGCGTCAGGCGCTTATCATCGAGGTGGATTTCGCCGCCATCGAGCGGCACCAGCCCGACCATCATGTAAAAGCAGGTCGTCTTGCCTGCGCCATTCGGACCTAGCAATCCAATCACTTCTCCGCTGCTGACCTCGAGTGACACGTCTTTGACGACAATGCGCGATTTATAACGCTTCTCGAGTTGCTGCGCCTTCAGCTGACTCATGATAGCGCGTCGACCAGAACACCTCGCATGCACGCGAAACCCGTGCCGCAGTCACGCTGCGCCAGCGGTATCAACGCGCAGCGCCTGCCGGACTTTCGCGCGGGGTCTCGACGTCGGGGGCGGACTTCAGCGGCAGCGCGGGGGCTGCCGGCGCCGGCTTGTCCTTGGACTTCGGCTGAATGACTGCGCGCACACGGCCTTCAGGATTCGCCGCTGTCGCGGCTTGTTTACCTCCGCCGACGACTTTGAAAAATTCGGTGGCGATTTCGTACGAAATGTAATTGCCGCGTACGTCGTCATTGGTTTTTTTCAAATAAGCCCGGTTGAACATCTGCATTTTTTCAGCTTTGCTGTCATATTCAATGCGTTCCGCGAAGCCGTCGATATATTCATCCAAGCCTTCGCGCTTTTGGCGAAAACTGGCGAGATTGCCGTAAGCGACTCCGTATTTAAAG
Organism: Betaproteobacteria bacterium; assembly: GCA_025353085.1. GTDB lineage: Bacteria > Pseudomonadota > Gammaproteobacteria > Burkholderiales > SG8-41 > PALSA-1004. The sequence goes on along the minus strand of JANXRI010000153.1, from coordinate 4,755 downwards.
CCGTCGGCGTCTTGTTGCACCACCATACGGTCGCCGCGAATCACCAGGGTTCCCTGCGTGAGCACCACTTTGCCGATGAACGTCGCCGTTTGCTTATTGTCGTCAACGGTCACCTGATCTGCTTCAAGATTGACGGGTTTGTCGCGGTCGGCGCGCTCCGCGTGCACGCTGCTTGCGCCGAGAAAGCAGCATGCAAGCAACAATGAACGGCGCCGCTGCCAGCCGGCGCGCCTACTTGGATTTCTCATAACGACCTCGGACATTGGAGAGCAGTTGCAGGATACGCGTTTTATTATTGAATTCTAAGCCATCCGACGTAATCAGGGTGTTCGCGTCCTGAATGCGCACCGGCTTGTCGGTTTTCGCCAGGCCGTCGTCCGGTATAACGTGCAGCCAACTCGTCAGCACTATCATTTCGCTGTGCCCGGCATAAGGTGAACGCGTCAGGCGAACGTCGTCCTGCAGAAAAACGTTGTCGCCATTACTCGACAATTTCGCCGTCTTTGAGGTCGCCGTCATGGTTATACCGCCCTCGCGAAAGTTAATTACGTGGGGCGCCTCAAGGTCGGTCGTGTCGTCGTCCGGATAATGCTGCATGCGCCGGGCTTTCATTTTGTAGCGCGTAGCGCCGTCAGGTCCGATGCGGGTAACGGTGAAATTTTCCGCGATGTAGTCCGGATCGTGGCGCGCTTTTCCGTTACTCATAGATTCAGGCGGCTGCACCTGACGATCGAGCCACACGGTCACTCCCGCAACCGCTGCGAGCAACAGGACCGGAAACCACGCGGTCAGGCGCTGCATCATTTGAGATAAGCCTCAAGCGCCGGTCCAAGCGTACCTTGCGCGTGCATTATCAGTTCGCATGCTTCCCGTGCGGCCCCATGACCGCCTTTTGCGCGCGTAACGTAATCGGCGTGTTGTTTAACAAACAGCGGCGCGTCGGGCACGGTCAGCGAGAGGCCGCAACGCATCAGCACCGGCAGGTCGACGACATCGTCGCCCATATAGGCGACGGCGGCGGGCTCGATAGAGCGTGCTTGCAGCAGCCCTGAAAAAGCGAGCGCCTTGTCCGCCACGCCTTGGAACAACAGCTCGATTCCCAGATTTTTCGCGCGCAACTCGACGCTGCGCGACGTGCGGCCGGTGATTATCGCGAGTTCGACACCGCTCTCGCGCAGCATTTTCATACCATGACCGTCGAGGCTGTTGAACGCCTTGATTTCCTCGCCGCCGCCCGCCAGGTACAGTGTCCCGTCCGTAAGAACGCCATCGACGTCGAAGACTGCGATTCGGATTTGTTTGGCTTTGGCGTAGATTGCTTGCATAAATGATCAGTCCGCGATGAGCGTAATTCGAGCGCAGCCGCCGGTCAGGCGGGTGTTTCGACCAATTAAATAACTTTGGCTTTGAAGAGCGCGTGGGTATTGAGCGCGCCGACCAAATGATGCTCGGCATCGACGACCAGCAACTGGTTGACCTTGTATTGCTCCATGAGTTGCACGGCTTCGGCGGCCAGCTTATCTGCGGCGATCGTGCGCGGATTGCGTGTCATCACGGTCTCGATCGGCGTGCAGCGCAGGTCAATGCCTTTCTCAAGCGCGCGCCGCAGGTCGCCATCTGTAAAAATTCCCGTTACGCGATGCGCATCGTCGATTACCGCCGTTATTCCCATACGGCCACGAGACATTTCCAGGATCGCTTCAGACAGCATCGCCGTGCCCGGCACGCGCGGGGCATCGTGCTCGTCCCCCATCACATCGCGCACGCGCGTCAGGAGCTGGCGGCCCAGTGCGCCGCCCGGGTGAGAGAGCGCAAATTCGTCGCGGCTGATGCCTTTGGCTTGCATGACCGCCACCGCGAGCGCATCGCCGAGCGCCAATGCGGCGGTCGTGCTTGCCGTCGGCGCAAGATTCAGCGGGCACGCTTCCTTCTCGGCACCGGCATACAAATGAGCGTCGGCTTGCTGAGCGAGGCTCGATTGCGGGTTACCGGTAAGCGCAATGAGTTTGGCGCCGCGACGTTTGATGAGCGGCACGATCGCTAGCAACTCGCTCGATTCGCCTGAGTTCGACAAGGCGATGAACACGTCGTCATTAGTGACCATGCCTAAATCGCCATGGCTCGCTTCGGCCGGATGCACAAAGTAGGCCGGCGTGCCGGTGCTTGCCATCGTCGACGCAATTTTTCGTGCGATGTGGCCTGATTTTCCGATGCCGCTGATCGTCACACGACCGTGCGAGTTGAGAATGATGTCGACTGCGCGCTGAAAATTTTCGTCCAGTCGCGCAATTAATCCGATGATTGCGGCCGCCTCGATTTCGAGGACTTCACGGGCGAGGTCGAGTGCGTTCGCGTCGTGCGGCGAGGAGGACTTTTTTTTGGCGGCTGTCATAGCGTGTGGAGTATAGCAAAGTCATCGCGACCGACCGCGTTGCGGCATGCTGGCTCGGCAGGTTGCAATTCGTCGGCGATAGGGCATTATTCGAGGCAAATCATAGCCTCAAGCCGGATGGAAAATTCACTTCACGTCACGCTGATTCTGCTCGCCGCCGCTGTGCTGGTGGTGATTTTGTTTCGCTCGCTGAAGCTGCCCGCGATGCTCGGCTATCTTCTGGTGGGCATTGTCATTGGTCCGCACGGGATGGGCATGATCGCGGATTCAGCGGGCACTCGCAATCTCGCTGAAATCGGCGTCGTGTTTCTGATGTTCAGCATTGGCCTGGAGTTCAGTCTGGCGAAATTAACCACGATGCGCCGCATCGTGTTCGGTCTCGGCGCAGCGCAGGTCGTGCTGACGCTGGCCGGCGTAGTAGCGGCATTAGCCATCCTCGGGATCGACTGGCGCATCGGCACCGTGCTCGGCGGTGCACTGGCGATGTCATCGACGGCAATCGTCAGCAAGATGCTCGCGGACAAGCTTGAGCTCAATTCGTTGCATGGCCGCCAAGTCATCGGTGTGCTGCTGTTTCAGGACCTCGCCGTGGTGCCACTGTTGATTCTGATCCCGGCGCTCGCCGGCGGTCCCGGTGAGATGGCGGCGGGATTGACCGTCGCCCTCGGCAAAGCCGCGGTCGTATTGGCGATCCTGCTTTACTTTGGGCAGCGGCCGATGCGCGCGTGGTTCCATCTCGTCGCCAGTCAAAAATCGTCCGAACTGTTCGTGCTTAATGTGTTGTTCATAACGCTCGGCCTCGCGTTTGTCACCGAGATGGCCGGTTTGTCGTTGGTACTGGGCGCGTTTATCGCGGGCATGTTGATCTCCGAGACTGAATACCGGTTTCAGGTCGAGGACAATATCAAGCCGTTCCGCGACGTGTTGCTCGGTCTGTTTTTCGTGACGATAGGGATGAAGCTCGACCTCTCGCTCGTGTATGCGCATCTGCTATGGGTGGCACTGGTGCTGGTGTTGCTGATCGTGTTCAAAACTCTGGTCATCGCGGGTTTGAGCCGGCTATTCGGCAGCGATACGGGCGCGGCGTTGCGCACGGGCCTCGATCTCGCGCAAGGCGGCGAATTTGGTTTTGTGCTGCTGTCGCTGGCCGCGCCCCTGAATCTGGTCCCTGAACCGATGCTGCAGACAGTGCTGGCCGCAATGGTGTTGTCGATGCTGGCGGCGCCGTTCATCATAGAGCGCAGCGAACATATCGTGCGCCACTTCAGTGGCGCCGAATGGCTTGCGCGCGCGATGGACCTGCACAATGTCGCAGTGCAGTCGATGGCGTCCAACCAGCACGTGGTGGTCTGCGGGTACGGGCGCAGCGGTCAGAATCTGGCGCGGCTGCTTGATTCCGAGGGATTTAGTTTTATCGCACTCGACGTCGATCCAAAGCGCGTCAAGGAGGCGGCCGCCGCAGGGGAGCATGTCGTGTACGGCGATGCTACCCGCCGTGAGGTTTTGACGGCGGCGGGTCTGTTGCGCGCGCGCGCGCTCGTAGTGACGATTGCCGACAGCGCGCTCGCGTTGCGCATACTTTCGCAGGTGCGCGAACTCAAGCCGGGATTGCCGGTGGTCGTTCGTATGCTCGACGACACCGAACTCGAGGTCTTGCGCGAAGCCGGGGCTACCGCGGTGCTCGCGGAAATTCTTGAAGGCAGCCTGATGCTTGCGTCGCATACACTGGTCCTGCTTGGGGTGCCGCTTAATCGCGTGCTAAGACGCATCCGGGACACGCGTGAGCAGCGCTATAGTTTGCTGCGCGGGTTTTTCCACGGCGCGTCGGATGAAATCGAAGACGCGGCACATGATGAACAGCGTTTTTTACATTCGGTACTCATCACGCAGGGTGCGGCAGCGATCGGCAAAACACTTGGTCAGCTAAATCTCGCGGCTTGCAGAGTGGAGGTCAAGGCGGTCCGCCGCCCCGGCATTACCGCGCAGGCGCCGCAGCCCGCTGCGCGCATCGAAGCGGGCGACGTGCTCGTGCTCTACGGCACCGAGCACGATTGCGCGAGCGCCGAGATCCGGGTGATGCAGGGATAGTCGAAAACAAGAAAAAGCCCGCTGCGTAGCGGGCTTTGGGGTGGGTATCTGGCAGATTACTGAATCGAAACCCCGCCGCAGGACTTAATATCCGCGGCAGCATTGTATACATTAGCCGCAGTGAGACAGGTGGTGGTGGCGCCATCGTAATTAGGGGCATTGCGGAACGCGCCGGTTAAAGCATTGCCGTCATCGACTTTTCGATCAAGTTCGGCGAGGACGGAAGACGGAACGTTGCCGCCAGTCTTGATATTAAACTTGGCCGGAGGTGCGGC
>JANXRI010000142.1 GCA_025353085.1 Betaproteobacteria bacterium | reverse complement strand
CGCAGAGAGACAAGCGCCGGATCGTTCGCCTTGGCGTCCGTATATTGCAGGACCCCGGCGGCGCCGTCGGCGAATGCGACCGCCGCCGAATGGTAGACGCTGAATTTCGACTGGAGTCCGGTCGATGGCTCTGCGACACCGGTAATCGAAAGCACGAGGGGATGGATACGCAGCGCGATTTCGTCAATCCTGGCCGGGTCGAGGTTCGACTTCCCGCGTAGTGCGACGACCGCGTCTATCAACGGGTGCAGCACGACACCGCATGCGTAAGGCTTGTGCCCGTTAGTCTCGATGAGCCAGCCGTTACCGAGGCCTGCGTTCAACTGATCCGGGTCAGCTGTGTCGCTGTAGATGCGGCAGAAGCCTTTCTTGCCCTCGATGATTTCCTGCGTGCTGTCGAAACCTTTTTCGGCCAGCAGTGCCGCAAGCACGCCGTTAGCCGCTGCTTTGCCGGCGTGAAAAGACTTGCACATGGTGCCGCGGTTCTGCTGCATGCCGGCCGCCTGCGTGGCGGCGATACCCATCGCATAGGTAAGTTTCTGCTTGTCGAGCTTCAGCAGCTTGCCTGCCGCAACGCCGGCTGCGATGCTGCCCAGCGTACCCGTCAGGTGCCAGCCACCATTGTGATGGCCGGGTGCAGTGCGGCCGCTGCGCACGCCGGCTTCGAAGCCGACTGCGTAAGCAACCATGAATTCCTTGCCGGTGACCGGTGTGCGCTCCGCGAGCGCAAAGAGCGCGCTGAGTACCGGCGAGCTGGTGTGTATTACGACGCCGCCCATGTGCGTGTCGTCAAAGTCGAGCAGGTGGCCCATCTGGCCGTTGGCAAGCGGAGCATCGAGGAACCCCAACTTCAGGCCGCGCGCGAAGACGGTGGCTTGCGGCTTGCCGCCGGCTTCCCGCAACACCTCAAGCAGCTTGTCAATGGTGGGGTGTTTGCTGCCAGCGAGCGCGCAGCCTATCCAGTCAAGCACACCCCGCCGCGCCTCGCTGATGGCCTTGGGCGACAGATCGCTGTATTGCGCTTCGGCCAGGTGGCCGCATAACTTTTTCGTCTGGGTCGGGACGTCAGTGTCGAGGGATTGGTCCATGTGGGTTCCTACTGATGCGGGATGCCGGCATCGCGGGTCAATCGGGTCCAGCGCGCGACGTCGTTTTTGATGCGGGCCGTCGCCTCTTCGGGCGTGCCGCCAACGGTTTCCAGGCCCTGGATCCGCAGCAGTTCAATAAGGTCGGGAGATTTCAAAGCACGGTTCGTATGCGTGTTCAGTTTGCGGATGATAGCCTTCGGCGTGCGGATCGGGGCGGCGATGCCGTACCAACCGACGATCTCGAATCCCGGCACACCGCTTTCCGCGATTGTTGGAAGTTCCGGCGCGAGTGTCGAGCGATTGGCGGACGTGACGGCGAGCGCCCGCAGCTTGCCTGACTTGACCATCGGCAGTGCGTTGAGCGTCGACGCGAACATTGTCTGCACCTGCCCGCCAATGACATCTGTGAGTGCGGGGCCCGCACCCTTGTATGGCACGTGCAGCATTTTAATTTGCGCCATGCTTTTGAATAACTCTCCGGCGAGGTGGATGGTGGAGCCGTTGCCTGCGGTAGCGAAATCGAGCTTGTCCGGATTTGCCTTGGCATAGGCAATCAGCTCCTTCACGGATTTCAGCGGCGCCGCAGGATTAACGACCAGGATGTAGATGCCGGACTCCGCCACGATAACGCCGGCGAAATCCCTGACAGGGTCGAATGGCAGCTTCTTGTGCAGCGCAGGCAGCGCAGTGAAACCGGCGGTGGAGAGAAGCAAAGTATAGCCATCGGGGGCGGCTGCAGCAGCGGTCTCCATGCCGATGATTCCTCCCGCGCCGCCGCGATTGTCTATGATAACTTGTTGGCCAAGACGCGCTGACAGGGCGTGCGCCAGTGGGCGGGCCGCGCCATCACCGCCGCCGCCTGCGGCAAACGGCACGATCAGGCGAACGGGTTTGGATGGAAACACATCCGCGACCGCTGATTCAGCGCTGGCGGCGGCCTCTAGGTGGGGGGGATTTTTACCGGCAGTGGCGGCCGCACATGCGACGAGTCCGGAAACCACGCAGAGAATCAGGCGAAGAGGAGCGCGGTAATACATGAGTGTCTGCACGTGGAATTAAAACCAATGGCAGGCTACCACCGTGACTCTGCGCGAACAAGGCCAAGCCGGTCGCGCGTGGCATGCTCGCGACATGACGCACAAGCGGGTTGCGCCAGATATGCGCATGCTGCGTAAACTCAAGCGCAAGTTTCACACCGCTGACCGCCGACAACGGGCGCGAATTCGCCTCTCCTCGTTGAAGACAGAACGCACGGCACGAAAGTTCTACCGAACTCGCGCTGGATGCGTGGGCTGATGTGTTTGACTACCTCGAGAGGTTTTACAATCCGACTCGACGTCATTCAACCATTGGCTAGGTCAGTCCGGTAGACTTCGAGAGGGTGCAATTAGCTTAGGTGAGTGTCCACGGAACCGGCAGCAGCCCAAATGGATCAACTGCCGCAGCGGGATATCAACAGTTAGTCGAGGATGACCTGCCCCTCTTTAGCTATACCAATCATTCGGCAGAAAGTCCGGCTGCAAGGTTAAAGAAATCCTTCGTTGGTTAATAGAGCTACATTGGTAGCAGGCTGCCAAATTATTGCGGTGAGTTTCGTCTAGTAGTGAAATCAAGGAAAAAATAGCATATGCCTGAAATGACCAACGAGTGCCGGCTCCTATCCGTCAGTAGCATATTGGGCTACGGGTTTCCGGAGTCTTCCCTGGCCATGGGGCTGGATCGCAAGCCGCACTTCATAGGCGTTGATGGCGGCAGCACCGATCCCGGCGCGTTTTATCTGGGCTCCGGCGAGTGTCTTAATTCGCGCAAAGCCATGAAGCGCGATCTGCGCCTCATGCTGCTCGCCGGTGTTCCCCGAAAAATTCCCGTTGTCATCGGAACGTGCGGCGGCGCCGGCGCCGAGCCGCATCTGCAGGCCGTCGCGGAACTCGCGCGGGAAGTGGCGCGCGAAGAGGGGCTCAAATTCCGCATGGCGCTGATACATTCGGATCAGGACCCACGCAAAGTCAGTTCGTGGCTCGACGAGGGCAGGATCACCGCGCTCAGAAACGTGCCGCCGCTGACCGCGGCGACCGTGCAGCGATCAAATCGCATTGTGGGCATGATGGGCGCGGAGCCATTCATGCAAGCGCTGGGCGGGGGCGCACAGGTCGTGCTGGCGGCGCGCGCCAGCGACGCCGCTTCGTGGGCCGCCTGCGCGATGAGCCGCGGCCTGCCGCCCGCGCCTTCCTGGTACGCGGGCAAGATGCTCGAATGCGGGACCGCGTCCGCCACGCCCAAGGGGCATGATTGCCTGATTGCAACGGTGCGCTCCGATCACCTCGAACTGGAGCCCACCAATCCCGCGCGCCGCTGCACGCCTTTGTCCGTGGCAACGCATGGCCTGCATGAAAACGCGAGTCCGACAATTCATGAAGAACCTGGTGGACTGCTCGATGCGACCCACTGCGAATTCACCGCGGTAACTGATCGCGCGGTGCGCGTGAGCGGAATGCAATGGCGGACCCGCGACTACGACGTCAAGCTCGAAGGGGCGGAATTCATCGGGTTTCGCGCGATCACCATTTGTGGCACGCGCGATCCGATACTCATCAGCCAGATTGACTCGTACCTGCAGACGGTGAAGGATGACGTGCAATCACGGGCGGCAGGATTCGGCGTGGCGCCCGAAAAATACCACCTGGTCTTTCACGTCTACGGCAAAGACGGGGTCATGGGCGCGGCCGAGCCCGTCAAGCACATAGCGTCGCACGAACTCGGCATCGTGGTGGAGGTGGTGGCGCCCGACGAGGAAGATGCGAAAGCGGTGCTCGGGATCGCCCGCATCGTCATCCCGAAAGTCGATTTCCCGGGAAGATTGTGCAAGAGCGGCAACATGGCATTCCCATTCTCTCCGTCGGACATTGCCGTGGGACCAACGTACCGGTTCTCGATATTTCACGTGGTCAAACCCGACAGCCCGTACTCGATGTTTCCGATCGAATACGCGGAGGTGCACTGATCATGGCCAAGCTCTCCGCAATTGCAAAGGTCTGCAAAAGCAAGAATGCGGGGCCGTTTGAAGTCACCATCGACGTCATGTTCGACACCCGGGAAATGTACGATAAGGTGCTGAAGAGCGGCGTGTTGTGCGAGCAATTGTTCGCGACGTTATACAACGTCGATGTGAAAGACGTTTTGTTCACGCCATATCCCGCAGCGTTTGCGTTCAAAGGAACCATTCCGCGGCGTATCTCGTCGGGCGATTTGGGCGACACGGACGTGTACGGCGCACAGCAGCACGCCCCGATGCTTGACGTCGAAATACCGCTTTAGGCGTAGCAGGTGACCACTGTGCCTTTAGATAAGTTTGTATTGCTAATGTTTGCTTCAGTAGTTTCGCAGCAAGGCATCGCGCAATCGTATCCCGTCAAACCGATCCGCATGATTATTCCCGCCGCGCCCGGCGGCGGGGTCGATACCATTGGCCGTGCGCTGGGCCAAAAACTCGCCGAGTCATTGGGTCAGCCGGTGGTGGCGGACAACCGTGCGGGCGCAGGCACGATGATAGGCTCCGAATTGACGGCCAAAGCGCCGCCCGACGGTTATACGTTCCTGATGGTGACCAACAGCCACGCGATCAATGCGAGCGTGCAAAAAAATCTCAAATATGATCCGGTGAAGGATTTTTCCGAAGTTTCGCTGCTCGCGATATCGCCTTACCTGCTGGTCGTGCATCCGAGCGTTCCCGCGAAATCGGTGCGCGAGCTGGTGGCGCTCGCGCGCAAGCGGCCAGGCGAACTGCTCTTTGCGTCAGCCGGTGCCGCGTCGGCGACCCATCTTGCCGGAGAGCTTTTCAAATCGATGGCGAAGATCAACATAACGCACGTGCCGTACAAGGGCGGCACGCCCGCTGTCATAGATCTCACGGGCGGGCATGTGCAAATGATGTTCAACAACCTGATTTCAGTCATGGCGCTCGCCAAGTCGGGCCGCTTGCGCGCGCTCGCAGTGACGAGCGCGAAAAGGCTGCCTCTGCTGCCCGACTTGCCGACGGTTGCCGAAGCCGGGCTTCCCGGTTACGAAGCCGCGTCCTGGTACGGCGCTTTGCTGCCCGCGGGAACTTCAGCGCAAATCGTGGCGATACTGAATCGCGAGTTGGTCAAGGCGATCAAGACTCCGGACGTGCGCGACCGCCTGGTGTCCGAAGGCGCCGAGGTCATCGGCAGCACGCCCGAGGAGTTCGCGCAATACATGAGAAACGACATCGAGCGCTGGCGCAAACTCGTGCCGACGCTGGACCTTTAGAGTTTAGGAATCCGCATGGAACACGGCAAGGCATTGGCTGCATTTTCCGCCACTGTCAACTGGCGCGAATTGCCCGTTGCATTGCGCGAGAAAGTTGTCGACCACGTGGTCGACGCGATCGGCGTCATGTATTCGGGAATCGGGATAGAGGCGTGCGTCGGCGCGCGGCGGACAACGTCACTCTGGGGCGCGGGTGACGATGCGGCGGTAATCGGCACCAGTCAGCGGTTGCCCGCGCCGAGCGCTGCTTTCATTAACGCGCTGCATGGACGAATACATACCTTTGACGATACCTATGAGCCGGGCACCCTGCATACCGGCACGCCAGTGATAGCGGCAGCCCTGGCGCTAGCCGACAAGCACGAGATAGACGGCGAGACTTTTCTGTCCGCGGTGATCGCCGGCTATGAAGTCGCGGCGCGGGTCGCGGCCGCGGTAAGCCCGAGCCACTATGCCGCCGGATTTCACAACACGGGCACTTGCGCAGTGTTTGGCGCGGCGGCTGCGGCCTCGCGTTTGCTGAAGTTGGGGCCGGTCGAGACCGCAGAAGCCTTCGGCCTCGCCGGTGCTGCGGCCGGCGGTTTGCGCCAGCATCAGATCGACGGCTCGATGCTCGATTCGGCTTTTCACGGCGCGCGGTCGGCGCAATCGGGCGTCATGGTGGCGCAGTTGCGCGCCGAAGGCGTGCGCGGACCGGCCGCCATTCTCGAGGGGCCGCTGGGTTTTTGCGCGGTGATGGCGCGCGAGCGCAATCTCGACCGTCTCGTCGACGGGCTCGGCCGGGATTACGAATTCGCCAAGATCACGATCAAGCCCTATCCTACGTGCCGCTTCGCGCATGGCCCGATCGAGGCGGCGCTCGAATTGAAACGCCGGCATGCGATCGACCCGACACGCATCAAGAACATTTCCGTTGCCACGTTCAGGCAATCGATCGAAGTGTCGGACCGTCCGCAACTGAACACGTCGTTCGACGCCGTCGTCAGTCATCAATACGCGGTGTCGCTGGCGATGGTGAAAGGAAAAGTCGATCTCGCCGAGATCATCAATTACAAATCCGGCGACGCGCAGGCGCTCGCGCTGATGCAGAAGGTGAGGGTTGTGCACGATCCGGCACTCGAAGCGGATTTTCCACGCGCCTGGCCGCATCGCGTCACCGTCAATATGCAAGGTGGGCAAACGTATTCGCTGTTGAGCGAATATCCGCCGGGCCGCGAGGCGCCAATTCCGCGCGGCGCGGTCGACGCCAAGTTTCTGAGTCAATGCATGCCCGCCTTGGGTGCGCGGCGCGCTCAAGCCGCGCTGGAGATGTTGCGCGGCATAGCCGAAATAAAAAACGTGCGCGCGCTGGGCACCGAGCTGGCGGGCGCATGAGCGCGCGGCCTTTGCGTAACGTCCACGCGTGCGCGTGCGTGGCGCTGGCCGCGTGGGCAAGCGCCGCGTGTCACGCGCAACCGTACCCGATCAAGCCGCTGCGCTTGATGATGCCGTATCCGGCGGGCGGCTCCACGGATATCGTCGGCCGCCTTGTTGCAGAGCGCCTGACGGCGGCGCTCAAGCAGGGCGTGGTAGTCGAAAATCGGCCGGGCGCGAGCGCGCAGATCGGCACGGAAGCGGCGGCTAAAGCACCGGCGGACGGATACACATTGCTGATGGCGACCAGCACGAATGCGATCAACCAGGCGCTCAATCCGCACCTGCCGTACGACTTTGCGAAGGAGTTTCAGCCGATCGCGCTGATCGCCAACGCCGGCCAGGTAATGGTCGTACATCCTTCGCTGCCGGTGCACAGTGTGCGCGAATTTATCGCACTGGCCAAAGCGCACCCGGGGCAATTGGCTTATGCATCGTCGGGCGCTGGCACGTCGGGGCATTTGGCGATGGAGGCGCTGTCGAGCGCGGCGCAAATAAAATTGCTGCATGTGCCCTATAAGGGCAACGCACCGGCGTTGAACGATCTGCTCGGCGGACAGGTCACCTGCGGATTCGCCAATGTCGTGTCGGTCCTGCCGCAGGTTAAAGCGGGGCGCTTAAGAGCGCTGGGCATTTCGAGCGCGAAGCGGTCCGCGTTGGCGCCCGACGTGCCGACGATAGCCGAAGCCGGTTTCGCGGATTTCGATATCACCGCCTGGTTCGGCATCATGGCGCGCGCCGACGTGCCGGCTGCAATCATCGCGCGGCTCAATCAGGAAATCGTCCAGATATTGTCGAGTAGTGAAACGCAGGAGAAGTTGCTGAGCTATGGACTCGATTCATCGCCGCTGCGCTCGACCAAAGAGTTTGCCGATTTTTTGCAGACCGATATGCGACGCTGGTCCAAACTCGCCAGAGAAGCGCGGCTGATTTCACAATGATGTTCAGCATGTGGCCTATCCGGTTGAAGTCTCTCTGTTCCGCCCGGCGCATACACGCTACACTTTGCGCGTTCCTCTCCCGCACGACTTAAACAGAATCCAACGATGACTTTAAAGCGCAGTACGGCACGCCGTGGAAAAACGCATTTCGATCCGATCGATCTCGAAGTTCTGTGGAACCGGCTGATCACGGTGGTGGATGAGGCGGCGTATGCGGTGATCCGCACCTCGATGTCCAAAGTCGTCGTGGAGGGGCGCGACTTCGGCGCTTTGTTGCTCGATCCCAAAGGCCGACTGGTCGCGGCCGACGTGAGCATCGCGTCCAAGACGGGAACGATTTCGATCGCGGTCAAAGAATTACTCAAATATTTTCCCGCCAACTCGCTAAAACCCGGCGACGTGCTGGCGACCAACAATCCGTGGTGGGTGATGGGCCATTTGAACGACGTCGCAGTCGTGGCGCCGTTGTTCCACAAGGGGCGGCTCGTCGGCTTTGCGGAGTGCATGGCGCACATGGCGGACATCGGCGGGTGTCTGTCGGGACCGCCGCGGGAAGTTTATGAAGAGGGCCTGATCATTCCGCCGGTGAAAGCGATGGAAGGCGGTCGCGAGAATCCGGTATTTTTCGCAATGCTCGGCGCCAATGTGCGGGTGCCGCACCAGGTGCTCGGCGATGTGCGGGCATTGGTCGTCGGGTGCCGGGTGATGGAGGCGAAGCTTTCTGAGTTTCTGGCGGAACAACGCATGAGCGATCTCTCCGGGCTCGCCGATGCGATCCTGCGCAAATCCCGTCACGCGATGCGGCAGGGCATACGCGAGACCATACCGGACGGCATCTACCAAGGCAGTACAAGTGTCGACGGATTCGCGCAGCCGCTGCACATCCATGCGCGGGTCGAAGTGCGCGACGGGAATGTGAAGGTCGATTTTGCCGGCAGCTCGCCGCAGAGCGACCAGGGCATCAATTGCACGCTCGTGTATACGGCGGTGTGGAGCACGTACACCATCAAGTGTCTCGCGGGGCCGCATGTGCCCAACAACGAAGGCACTTTCTCGCCTATCCAGGTCACCGCGCCGCCCGGGTCCTTTCTGAACCCGCGATTTCCCGCGCCGGTGCGCATGAAACCGAGCAGCGGCCATTACATTCCGGACGCGATCATCGACGCGCTGAAAGATGTGATCAAGGATCAGATACTGGCGGAGTCGGGCAACAAGTTTCTGGTCGATTTCGCCGGTCGCGACGAAGCCGACCGGCCATATTCGGATGTCATGTTCATCATGGGCGGCATGGGTGCGCGCGGCAGCAAGGACGGCCTGCATTGCATGAGCTTCCCCGCCAACTCGTCAAACCTGCCGGTGGAAATACTCGAAGCAACGATTCCCGTGCGCGTGCTCTACAAGCGCATACGGCCCGATTCCGGCGGCGCCGGCCGTTATCGCGGCGGCTGCGGACAGGAGTTCGCGTTTGAGTCGGTGTCCGCCACGCCGCTGACAGTGCGCGCAGTTCATGGAAAATTGAGCACACCGCCGGGCGGGTTGCGGGGCGCGCTGCCCGGCGCCGCAGGCGCGCTGCTCATGAATGACAAACCAATCCCGGACAAAACCCCGCGCGTGATGCATCGCGGTGACGTCATGCGTCTGATCGTGCCGGGTTCGGGCGGCATGTATCCGGCTCGAGAACGTGAAACAGCGGCGCTGATGCGCGACATCGAAAACGGCATCGTGACTATCGAATCCGCGGTCAGGGATTACGCTTTGCCGCGCGCTGCAGCGTCGGTCAAATAGCGGTCCGAAAAACGCCATGAAAATTCGCCAGCAGGGAGCTACACGGCGCGCGCGGTTTGCGCTGGGCGTGGATATCGGCGGCACGTTCACCGATTTCGCGCTTATGAATACGTCGAGCGGCGAAGTGCATGCCGCCAAGGTCTTGACCAATTACAAAGACCTCACGCAAGCGGTGCTCGACGGCGTGCGCCAGCTCGCGGCGAGTATCCCCGGTTCACCTGCCGCGATCGAGCGCGTGATTCATGGCACGACGCTGGCCACCAACGCGCTGATCCAGAGAAAAGGCGGCAGGACTGTGCTCCTGGTTACACGCGGATTCCGCGACGTGCTGGAAATGGGGCGCGAAAGCCGCTTCGACATCTACGACATCAATCTCGAGTTGCCCGCGGCACTGGTGCCGCGCAAGCACGTGTTCGAAATCGACGAGCGCATCGACTACACCGGCAAGGTCGCTGTTCCGCTCGCGCTTGCCCAGGCCCGCGAGGTCATCGCCGAAATCAAAAAGCAAGGCGTCGACGCGATCGCCATCTGCTTGTTGCATGCATTCAGGAACCCGCAGCATGAACGCGCACTCGCGGCCCTGATCAAACGGGAACTTCCGCGCGTCCCCATCTCGCTGTCGTCCGACGTGATGCCCGATATTCGCGAGTATGAACGCGCGAGCACGACCGCCGCCAACGCGTACGTGCAGCCGGCGATACGCGGTTACCTCGATCGTCTCGCTGCCGGGCTCAAAGGCGAAGGAATTTCGGCGCCGTTGTCCATCATGACTTCCGATGGCGGCATCGTCAGTTGCGAAACCGCCAATCGCTATCCGGTGCGCTTGATTGAATCGGGGCCCGCGGGCGGCGCGATGGCCTCGGCGTTTTATGCGGCGGCCGCCGGCATGGATAAAGTGATCGCGCTCGACATGGGGGGGACCACTGCCAAGGTTTGCGTGATCGATGAGGGCAAGCCCGAGCAGTCAACTGAGTTCGAGGTCGACCGCGTGTTCCGGTTTGCCAAAGGCAGCGGCCTGCCGCTCAAGATTCCGGTCATCGAAATGATAGAAATCGGCGCGGGCGGCGGCAGCATCGCGGGCGTCAGCAAGCTGGGTCTGCTCAAGGTAGGCCCTGGCAGCGCGGGTTCCGACCCTGGTCCTGCGTGTTACGGCCTGGGCGGTGCGGCGCCAACGGTGACCGACGCGGACCTATTCCTCGGTTACCTCGATCCACAATACTTTCTCGGCGGACAGATGCCGCTCGACCGCGAGGCGGCCGCGCGTGCAATCGACGAGCATGTGGCAAAACCGCTTGGCGTATCCGTATTGCGCGCCGCGTGGGGCGTGCACGAGATCGTGAACGAAAATATGGCGCGCGCGGCAAAGGTGCATTGCCTTGAGCGCGGCAAGGATCCGCGCGAATACACATTGATCGCGTATGGCGGCGCCGGGCCGGTGCACGCCTACCGCGTCGCGAAAATTCTCGGCATCAAGACGATTTTCTACCCGCTGCGCGCCGGTGTGATGTCGGCGTTCGGCTTCCTGGTCACGGCGCCTTCGTTCGAAATGATCCGCGCCGATCTCGCGCCGCTCGAATCCGCCGATGCGGTTCGCATCAACGCCTTTCTGCGTGAAATGGCAGCAGCAGGTAAAGCGCTGGTCGCGACCTGCGGAGTGGCAATGGCCAAGCTCAGCACCGTTATCGAAGCGAACATGCGCTTTGCCGGGCAGAGTTTCGAGCTGTCCGTGCCGATCAAAGGCGCGCTCGGCAAGCGCGAGCTGGTCAAGGCCAAGCAGCGGTTCTTCGATTTATATAAGGCGCGCTACCATCGATTGAATCGCGATGTGCCGGTTGAAATCGTGAGTTGGCGTGTGATCGTCAAGGGCCCGGCGCCGAAAGTGAAGATGGACACGGTGCACCAGCCGGACGGCGGCGCCAGGGTCAAGGCCCTCAAGGGACAGCGCAAAGTATTCATGCCCGAAGCAGGCGCTTTTGTGAACTGCCCGATTTACGACCGTTACGCACTGCGCGCGGGTGCGCGGTTGATGGGACCCGCCGTCATTGAGGAGCACGAGTCTACCGTCGTGCTGGGCCCGGATGCCGCGATCGAAGTCGACCAGTATTGCAACCTGCGCGTGAGGCTCGCCGGCGGCAAGCACAAAGCGCGTCGCGTCTGCTAAGCCGGGCGTTTATCGAACGGCTTTAAGGCGCGAGTGGATGTCGTGCCGCAGCGCCGAGAACTCGGGTAGCGTGCGGTGCGATTCGCTGCGCGGCCGCGTGAACGGGACATGGATATCCGCCAGGATGCGCCCGGGCCGCGGCGTCATGATCAACACGCGATCCGACAGATAGATCGCTTCCTCGATGCTGTGCGTCACGAATAGCACGGTCTTGCGCGCAGCGGCCCACACGCGCAACAACTCGTCCTGCATGTCCTCGCGCGTCTGCGCATCGAGTGCGCCGAACGGCTCGTCCATCAGCAGCACCGCGGGATCGATCGCGAGCGCGCGCGCGATGCCCACGCGTTGCTGCATGCCGCCCGAAAGCTCATGCGGATACTTGCGCTCAAATCCCGTGAGGCCCACGAGCTCGACCAGACGCTGCGCCACGCTGTGCCGCTCGCTTTTCGGCACGCCCTTGATTTCCATTCCGAACTCGATATTGCCGCGCACCGTGCGCCACGGAAAAAGGTTGAACGACTGGAACACGAAACCGCGTTCCTGCGTCGGCCGCTCGATCGGCCTGCCGTCCATCAGCAGCGTGCCGCTGTCGGCTTTGGTCAGGCCGTCGAGTATGCGCAGCAGCGTGCTCTTGCCGCATCCGCTCGGGCCCAGGATGCTGACGAACTCGGAATCGGTCACCTTGAGCGAGACGTTGTCTAGCGCCACCACGTCGCCATCGCGGCTCGGGTAGGTTTTGCACACATTGTGGGCTTCGATGCTCGCCATCAAATCAACCAAGTTCTTTCAACGCCTGCGCGACGATAGTGAAATCCGTCGCCGCCTTCAGATCGATCGGCTTGTCTTCGATGGCTTTCGCCGCGCGGTAGTACGGCAGCAGCTTCTCGAAGTTGGACAGGCGAAACGCATTGTCCGTCGGCCATACGCCGATTTCGCGCGAGAGCACGTTCCAGTGCGCGCGTATCTCCGCTTCCGGCATGGTGTCTTTTTCTTTCAGCGTCGCGTATTTGACGAACGTATTTTTGTAATACGCGAAGTCGGCGGTGGCCTTGCGGCTCGCGATGATGATGCCCTTCATGAACGTGACGGCCTTCTTGCGGTTGGCGGGCTCTTTGAGCCAGTCGGTACGCGCGAACACGACCTCGTTGACCCATGGATCATATTCTTTGTGCGGCACCAGCAGCACCTTGTAGTTGCCGCTTTTCTGGATTTCCGGCACCTGGTCGAAATGCACCTGCGTTGCCTGCACGCGCTTGCTCAGCAACGCGCGCACGCGCGTCCCGCTGCCGCCGACGTCCGCCCACTTTACTTTGGCCAGATCGCCGCCATGTTTGAGAAAGCCGCCGATGGTCATGACCTGCGTGATATCGCCCTGCGAGTTGATGCCGACAGTCACGTCCGGCTTCTCCAGGTCTTTCCAGGTTTGGATGTAGTCGGTGTTGACAACGACGACCAGCGTCGTGTGCAGGTAGTGGTTGCCGAAGATCACGATGTCGTTGCCGGCCTGGCGGCTTTGTAGCAGCATGATCGGTTCGGATATGCCGATGTCGCCGGTGCCCCCGGAGATGGTTTGCAAGGCGTCGCGCATGCGCTGGAAGCGCTGCATTTCCACCTGCAGGCCGAGCTTGGGACATTCGTCGAGGATGCCGAAGGTCGGCGGACAATGGATGCCGAGCACGAACCCGAGGTTGATGCATTTCACCGTGTCGGCCGCGTGCGTGACCGTGGGGAATCCGGCGACGCCTGCGGCCAGCGGCGCACCGGCGATCAGGCGCATGGCTGCGCGTCTTGTCATCTTTTGCGTGGACATCGATCTTCCTCCGTTGATTGCGACATTCAATTCGACAGCTGTTGGCGCTCCGAGTACCACGGCGCGGTACGATGCGCGAACCACTTGAGCGCTTCGTTCAGCGCGACGCCGACCAGCATGATAGTGAGCAGCGCGCCCAATAGGGAAACAGTGGAAATTTCAACCCCGGCGTTATAGACAACGCCACCGAAGCCGACAATCACATACATTTCGGCAATTACCATCGCGCGAATGGCGTGCGCGAGCCCGATACGCATCCCAACCAGGATGTAAGGATACAGCGCCGGCAACATGACTTTAAAAAAGGTCTGCAGGCGGGACGATTCGAACGCACGCGCGGTTTGCAGCAGGTCGGGGCTCACGCTGCGCGCGCCGTGGTAAGTGACTAGTAGCACATACCAGACAGCGGCCATGAACACGATGGTAACGCGGAACATGAGGCCGAAGCCGAAAGTGATGATGAAGAGCGGCACGAGCGAAGCGATTGAAGTAACAAACATCATGCTCACCCACGGCTGCAGCAACCCGTCGAGCAGCGCGGAGCGTCCCATCATGATGCCGAGGACGATGCCGACGATGCAACCGAGCAGATAGCCGAGCAGCAATTGCCGCAAGCTGCCGGCGAGTTCGGCGAACAGGTGGTAGTCGCGCACGGTTGCGGGAAAGCCCGCAATAACCGCTGAAAACGGCGCGAACAATGCGTCGCCGAAGATGCGTCCCGCAATTTCCCACCCGAGCACGAACACCGCGATGCCGGCGAGACGCAGCGCCCAGGCTTTTCCGCGGCTCATGCCGTGCTTTCGTGGTGCCACGGGATGACAACGCGCTCAGCGAGGCGCATGGCTTCCTGGCACGCCAGGCCGAACAGGCTGACGACGAAGATCACGGCAAACGTCGACGCGATGTCAAACGCGTTGCTGCTTGTTTTGAGCATTTGGCCGAGATAGACCGCGGAGAAAAACAGTTCGGCGGTGATCATGGCGTTGACCGCGCGGCCGATGCCGACCCGCAAGCCCGTGAAAATGAACGGTGACGCCGCCGGAATCACCACTTTTCGATACAGCGCAAGTCCGGTCAGGTCGAGCGAGCGTGCCGCGTCGAGCAAGCCGCGGTCGATGTTGCGCACGCCCTGCAGCACGTTGATGAGGATTTCAAAAAAACACATCGCGAATACCAGCGCGACGCGACCCTCGAAGTAGAGGCCGAACCAGATCATGAAAAAAGGCACGAGCGCGACCGGCGGGATCGCGTAGACCGCGTTGAGTATCGGTTCGACCGCGGTGGCGATCGCCGTGCTGCGTCCGACTATGATGCCGACGGGTATCGCAAGAAGCGCGGCGAGCAGATAGCCCACGAGCATATGTTGAACGGAACCGAGCAGCGCGGTCGGCAGCGAGCCGTCGCCCGTCATCGCCGCGAGCCGGCCGAGCACGGCGCTGGGGGGCGCGAACAATGCCCTGGGCATTACCTGAGCGAGCGCCTCCCACACGCCAAGCCCGAGCACGATGGAAACTGGATAGAGTACCAGTGGCCGGGTGAGCGAAATTCGCATCGCGCCCGTGTGCCTATGCGTGGATCGTGTGCAACGAGCTTGCGACTAAATCGGAATTTCGACGTCAAGCAAAGGCGCGTGCTGCTGCGCCCCGTACACGTCGGTGTCGCCGACCGCACCGGAAACGATGCGGCGTTCTATCGTCGCCTTGTACGCGTGCGCCGGCGGAAACTCGGTGAACACGACCGACGCCACCGGCACGCGATAGAGTTTCGCGATCAGTTCCGGGCAGATGACGCCGGTCTTGCGGACTTTATCGAAGGTCGCAGCGTCCTCGAACATGATGTCGAGCGTCAGTTCGTAGGGTCCGGCGTTCTTGCTTTTGCACGCTTTCGCGATGTCCTTGAGCTTCGGCATGATTCCTCACACGGTCGAGTATTCAATCGGAAACATCTGGCAGGGATCGTCAGGCTCGACGACGTGGCGCAGCGAGAATTCGTATACCGGGCCGCGCTCGATGTCGCTTGGTGAGAACGGAAACCCCATGTTGCCCTCCTTGCACAGGCGACCGGGAAAGTCGGTGTGCAGGAGAGTCACGCGCATAACCGATATCACAGCGTTCGCGATGTCCTGTGTCTTGGCCACTGCTTCTGCCAGGATACCGAGTTCGTGCGACGTTTCGCTCTTTGACGGCTCCCACTCGTCCATCACGCCGTTCTTGCCGTAAAGCCGCACGACGAACTGATAATCTTCCGGCGAAATATTGAACGCGGCGACTTTGGTTGCCACGGACTCGCGCACCGTGCGCACGAAATCGTCGATTTGCCCAATCAGCCCGGGGTCGCGCGTTCCCGCGAAAGTGATCGCGCTGTAGCCGACTTTTTCCGCGCCTTCGAGTTTGATCGTATAAGGCTGCGGCAGCCATTGCATGCCGGACACGCGCACCGCGCGCTCGGTGTGCGCCATGATTTCGCACGCGCTGGTGTCAAGAATGCCGCCGGGCTCTTTGTGGATGATGGGGCTTGCGTTCTCGTGCAGGCACTGCACCGCGACCGACAGCGGCGTGCAGCGCATGTCCGGATTCAACGGCTCGACTTCGACGTAATCGCGCGTGACTGTTCCCATCAGGCAATCGTGTTTTTTCGGCAGTGCCGCATTGCACGCGCATTCGAGCATCTTGCCGGAAAACCACGACTGCGCGGGCGGCATGCCGTAATGCATCGCGAGTGCCGCCCACGGCGCTGGATCGGTGCTGCGCCCAGCCAATATCACCTGCGCGCCGGCGTCGAGCGCGGCGCGGTAGGGTTCCGGTCCCATCATGCCGACTATTCGTTCTGCGCGGTCGATTACCGCCTCTGTCAACGGCGCGGCGGTGCCGAGCGCGTGCACGCGATTCGATTTCACGCGTTGCTTGAGCCACGGCTTGCTTTGTTCGGAATGAATCAGCGCAAGCTTGAAGTGGAGGTCGTGTTCGCGTGCAATTTCCTGCAGCAACTCATTGCACAATTGCAAATGTGGCTCGCCGCCGGCGCCGCCGCAAGTGCCTATCATCATCGGGATCTTGCTGGCGATAGCGCCGCGCACGAGTAGTGAAAGGTCACGCTTGATGGAGAGACGGTTCGTGAACGGCTTTCCCGAGCCGAGGTAGTGGGGCCCTGGATCGGAACTGCCGCCATCGACCCCAATCATGTGGGGCTTACGCGCGAGCCCCGCTTTCAGCGAACTTTCTGGGAACCCATAGCCGAGGATGCCGCTTGCAGAAACCATCCGCACTTCGTCATGTTTCAATTTTTCCTCCCAAAAACGAACGAGTTTGTACTCTTTGCGAGCATCTAAGTTTTAAGCTCTTTTATCATATATATGAGCACGGGCAAAGACCGACCCGAGAAATGCCACGCATGATCGACCAGCGTGTTCCTTGGGAAACGAAAACGAGCGATGCGCTGATCCAATCATTCAACCTGGATGTTGGTGTCATGAATTATCTTCGCGTATTTGACAATCTCAGACTTGAGATACACCGCAAATGCCTCCGGGGTGCCGCCCAGCGGTTCTGCACCGACCGTGGCCAAACGTGCTTTGACGTCTGGCTGCAATATGATTTTGTTGATTTCGCCATTCAGCCGCGCAATCACCTCCTTCGGCGCACCAGCCGGAATCAGCATCGCAAACCACGTGCTCAGCGCGAAGCCGGGCACCCCCGCTTCCGCCACTGTCGGTATAGCCGGCAACACCGCGGCACGGCGCTCACTCGTTACTGCAATGCATTTGATGCGGCCGCTCTGAATGTGGGGCAGCGCGGCCGGCATGCTTGCAAAGAAAAGCATTATCTGACCGCCCACAAGGTCGGTCATCCCGGGCCCCGCGCCCTTGTAAGGCACGTGTACAAGTCGGGTGCCCGTCATGACGCCGAACATTTCCGCCGCAATTTGATCCGAGGCGCCGACACCGGAAGAGGCAAACGTGAGTTGACCAGGCCGCGCCTTCGCAAGGCTAATCAAATCGCGTATTGATTTCACTGGAAGGGAGGGATGCGTGACCACTGCGTGGGGCACTACAGCAAAACGAACAACCGGTGCAAAATCCTTTTCCAGATCGTATTTCAGGTTGTGGTAAAGCGATTTGTTGATCGCGTGCGAGGTCGAAATCATGAGCACGGTATAGCCGTCCGGCGGCGTTCTTGCCGCAATATCCGCGGCCAAGTTCGCATTGGCACCCGGACGGTTGTCGACGACGACCTGCTGTCCAAATGCTTCAGTCAATTTGGCCGCGATCGTGCGCGCCATAATATCGGTGCCGCCTCCCGGCGGATAGCCCAGCATGATTCGAACTGGCTTGACTGGATAGCCCTGCGCGCAGACCGTGCCGGACGCAATAAACAGAACTAAATACAGGAAATTCTCGAATCGGCGCATTGTGTTCCCCACAGCGGGCGAATTTAGAAATTTTAGCCCGGATGCTAATTATGGAGCAGTCCAGGTGGCTGACTACTTTAAGTATTGCAGGCGGCTGTTGAGTGTCCGGTAAGTCGAAAGCGGTCGTTGGTGCGGAATTGAAATTCGAAGTAGATCGCTGGGTGAAATTCATAATGGAAGCCGGGATCAAGCTTGAATGAGCGTCACGTATCGTCGTCCTCTTCGCGCTCTACGGCGCGCCGCCGGCCCAGCGGCTATTCGGTGGTAATGCCAGCGTTCTTGACGACCTTAGACCATTTGGCGAGATCGACTTTTATTTGCGCCGCGAGCTCGGCGGGAGTACTCGCTACTGGTGTGTAACCCTGGCGCGACAGTACGTCGGCGACATCCGGACGCTTAAGCGCCGCGACGACTTCGCGGCTGATTCGCGCTGTGATCTCGCCGGGCGTGCGGGCGGGTACCAGCATCGCGAGCCAGTTGGTGACTTCGAATCCGGGCAGGCCGCCTTCCTGAACCGTCGCCAAATCGGGCGCGAAGGCGAGGCGCTCGCGGCTGGTCACACCCAGAGAGCGCAATTTTCCCGCACGCACATGGGGCAGTACGGTCGGCAGGCCGAGTATCGACAAATGCACCTGCCCGCCGATGACATCGATCATGGCCGGCGCGCCGCCTTTGTAATGCAAGTAAATGAAATTCATGCCGGTTGCCGCTTTCAGTAATTCTCCGGACAGGTGGCTTGGCGAGCCGCTGCCGGCGGTCGCATAAATCAGATAATCGGGTTTCGCTTTGCCAAGCCTGACGAGTTCGCCGAGCGACTTCGCGGGCAGCGAGGGATGCGTAACAAGTATGCTCGGCAGGCTCGCGCAGATCGAAATCGGCGCAAAGTCGCGCAGCGTGTCGAACGGCAAATTTTTGTACAGGCTGGGATTCACCGTCAGGTGTCCCGCTGTCGCCAGCACCCATGTATGGCCGTCGGGCGCCGCGCGCGCGACAATTTCCATGCCGATATTGCCGTTGCCGCCCGCGCGATTGTCGACGATCACCTGCTGGCCGAGCGCGGCGGTGAGCTTAGGCGTCATGTCGCGCGCGAGCAGGTCGGTCGGGCCGCCGGGGGCGACGGGGACGATCATGCGAATGCTGCGCGAGGGAAAAGTCGCGGCGTAACTTGTCGTGAGGTAAGCGCACGAAGCCGCGACGAGCAGGCAGCGTAGCGATCGAGAATTGGCTGCGGAAGAATGCATGTGGCAGGCTTTCATCCTGAGCGTGGCGCCGCAATGACCCGGGCCGGACATGTTAAGATAAAAACGTGTACGTCGCTGCACGTGATTCCACAGTTGGCTGGTCAGAGAAGTTGCAAATAATGTGAGTACACCATTTCGCATGGCGAATGACGCGCACTCCGGACGCGTGCTGCGCATAGGCGCAGGTGCAAGCTACGCGGGCGACCGCATCGGGCCGGCCACCGAACTTGCCAAGCACGCGAAGCTCGATTATCTCGTCTACGAAACGCTGGCGGAGCGCACGATCGCGCTCGCGCAGTTGCAGCGGCTGAAGAATCCGGACGCTGGATATAACGAACTGCTTGCCGATCGCTTTTACAGTGCGTTGCCGCATTGCCGGCAACATGGCACGCGTGTTGTTACGAATATGGGCGCGGCGAACCCCCTGGGTGCTGCGAAGCGCACCGCCGAGATCATCCGCGACCTGCAACTCGGCCCGATGAAAGTCGCCGCGGTGCTGGGCGATGATGTGCTTGATTACTGCCTCGCGCATCGCGACGAACTTAAGCTCATGGAGAACGGCCAGTCGCTGGCGACGCTCGAAGGAAAAATAGTATCGGCCAATGCCTATCTCGGCGCCGACGTCATAATCGACGCTCTGCGTCAGGGCGCCGACATCGTGTTGACCGGGCGTGTTGGCGACTGCTCGTTGTTTTTGGCGCCGATGATCCACGAATTCGGCTGGAAAATGGACGACTGGAACCTTCTCGGCAAAGGGCAAACCGGCGCCGACATGGTCGAGTGCGGCGCAAACGTGTCCGGCGGCTTCTTCGCCGACCCCGGTTACAAGGAAGTGCCGGACCTCGGCAATCTCGGCTATCCGTATCTCGAGGTTGAAGCGGACGGCACGATTGTGGTGACCAAAGTCGCCGGCACCGGTGGCCTGATCAACCGCGCGACATGCACCGAGCAGATGCTCTACGAAATTCACGATCCGGCGAACTACATCACGCCCGATGTGGTCGTCGATTTTACCAATGTGACGCTGGATGAGATCGGGCCGGACCGCGTAATGATCAAGGGGGGGCGTGGCAAACCACGGCCGGCGCAGCTTAAAGTTTCGGTCGGCATCCTCGAAGGCTGGATCGGCGAGGCGATGATTACGTATGCCGGTCTCGGTTGCGTGGAACGCGCGCAGCTCGCGGAAAAAGTTGTCCGCCAGCGGTTGCAGATCGGCGGCGTCAATTTGCAGGAATTGCGCGTCGACTACCTGGGAGTCAATGCGCTCCATCGTGAGGCGTCGCTGCCGCGCAAAGAGGCGCCGTATGAAGTGTGCCTGCGCTTCGCGGGCCGCGCGAGAGAGAAGCGCGACGCCGTCAAGCTCGCCAATGAAGTCGAGACGCTGGTCGGCAAAGGCCCGGCGAGCTCGTCGATACCGACCAAGGTCGTGCGCGAAGTGCTGGCTATTTATTCAGTCCTCGTTCCGCGCGACATTATTAAGCATGAGGTCATCATGACGGCAGTCATATGAAGACTTTTTACCTGCGCGAGCTCGTGCATGCGCGCTCCGGCGACAAGGGCGACATCAACAACATCGGCGTCATCGCCTACGAGCCGCATTACTATCCGTTGATCCGGCAATGGTTGACGCCCGAGCGCGTCAAGGCGCATTTCGGCAGCCTCGTCAAAGGTGCGGT
>JANXRI010000138.1 GCA_025353085.1 Betaproteobacteria bacterium | reverse complement strand
GGTCAACATGTTTGAGAAAATCCCACTCGATCAATTGGTTGTCGATGCGACACTGAATTTCGACGACCACCCCTACGATAACCAGATGTTTTTGTTCTGAAATCTACCGGACAGATGTGAACTCAACTGTCTAATAGTCTGGACCAGCAGTCAGCGGACCGGCTGCAACCTATCGCCGATGATCGCCTCCCGGATGAGATCACGCCTTTTGTACACGCCATAAACCGTTTGCTGGAACGCATAAATCAGCTGTTGGGGCAGCAGAGACGTTTCATCGCCGATGCGGCCCATGAACTCCGGAGCCCGCTTACCGCATTGTCAGTACAAGCGCAGAATTTGCAGCAGGCGAAGTCTATGGAAGCCGTGCACGAGCGAGTGATTCCACTGCGGGCGGGTATCGAGCGGGCGCGTCAGTTGACCGAACAACTGCTGACCCTCGCCAGGACTCAAGCCGGCACCGACGGGGAAACGATGGTAAATGTTTCGATGATGGCCCGTGAACTCATTGCAGAATACTTGCCAT
This sequence comes from Betaproteobacteria bacterium, assembly GCA_025353085.1. Taxonomy (GTDB): domain Bacteria; phylum Pseudomonadota; class Gammaproteobacteria; order Burkholderiales; family SG8-41; genus PALSA-1004. The sequence continues at coordinate 8,418 of JANXRI010000138.1, read as the reverse complement.
TGGCAGAGTCTAAACATATCGATCTGGGGCTTGAGGAAATTGCGCCACTTTCTGTGAGTGCTACGCCGGAGGTGCTGCGATTGATTTTCAAGAACGCGCTGGAAAATGCGTTGAATTACACACCGGATGGCGGTGAGGTGACGCTTCGGCTGTTTGCTGAAAGCGACGATATTGTCATTGAAGTAGTCGATAACGGCCCGGGAATTCCAGACTCGGAACGCGCGCACGTATTCGATGCTTTTTACCGGACGCCCGCTACGGCAGGCGAGGGCAACGGCCTGGGGCTGACTATCGCACGGGAATCCGCGATTCGCCTGGGCGGTATTTTGAGCTTGCATGAGCGGCTGGAAGGTTGTGGACTGATCTTTCGCTACCGCCAAAGACGCTAAGCTTAAGGATCAATTGCCCTCAACTTAACTGTCTATGGTTTTTACCATCCAACATTCTCCGAGAAATGTTTGCACTGGGTTCTTGAGCGTGCCTCTCTTTCCATTCTTGGAAGATTATGCAAATGCAGGCGCGACAACGGCCGGCGGTATTCTCTAAGCCGGGTGCCGGCGTGTAAGCATTCGGCATAATACGTTTCGCAGCTATTTGTCGGGAAGCGACCCGAGTTTTTCCTGCATCCGCGCATCAAACCGCTCGAGATTGATGATGATGCGCTCGTGCATCCCGCCGCCGATGCGTTCCTTGTCATCCTCTGCGTAAACGCTGAACGTCAAAGTTCGCTTATCAACTTTGGTGACTTCCGCGTAAGCGCGCACGCGCATGCCGACCGGCGTCGCCGCGGTGTGCGTGATGTCGAGATGCGTGCCGACGGTCTGATGGCCCGCCGGCAACAGCCCTTCGACTGCCTGCAGTGCAGCGGCCTCCATCAGATTAACCATCACCGGTGTCGCGAGTACGTGCACGCGCCCGCTGCCGACGTGCGGCGCGGTATGTTCCTCGGCAACGACGATCTCGATCTTGCCTTTAAGCCCTGGTTTCAACGTACTCATTGCAATGTGACCTATGTGAGGTTGCCGCTCCGTAAAACGCAAACGGCCATCCGGTGATGGCCGTTCCGGCAATGACGTAGCGCAAGAGCTATTTTTGCGCTTGATCGTAGTTCGTGCAAATCACCGAGGCGACGATTTCCCGTGCAATGACAGCGCTGTCCGCGTCGAGCTTGCCTTCAGCCAATACTTTTTTCGCCGAGTTACAGCCTTCACGCTTCTCGGCCTCCGTTGCGCCGAACGACAGTATTGTCGTCTGCGAGCGAATTTTGCGAAGCGTGCCGCCGGCGTATGCGTTCTTGACCATCATGTCCATCAGTTCCTGCGCGCGGTACGGGTCGGAATATGAGTTTAGTCCCAGAAAGCCGATGTGATTGTAAAAATCGAATGCGCGGGCGCGTGCAATGTTGCTGCTGTCGACACCGCGCTCGAGCAGCCGCAATGCGATCTTGATGCGCTGATCTTCCTTGACCTCGCGAAATTCGTCGGGCAGATCGTTGCTGACGAGAATGGCTGCGGCCTCCGCGCAAATATCGCCGTTCGCTTTGCCTGCCGGCACGTCGGTATCGCATTGCGCGCGTAATTTTTTGAACGCTTCGTTGTTTACGCTCGGACCCGTCGGTTGCGGCTGCAGCGCAACGTTGGCGGACGACTTCGTGTTGTCGTAACTGCTGGTGTCCGCCTGCGCGGGTAACGCGGAAAACGTCGCCGCCGCTATGACGGCAACCACCGGACGAAACAAACATTGGCGTGAACGTATACTCATTCGCTGCTCCCCTTATTATGTTTTTGACCGCGGCATTTTACTTCCGAAGATTGACCGAAGTCACGTGCGTACGCCCTGCTTTCCTGCAACGTGGCGCGCGGGTACGCCTTTTTCGGCCAAGTCCCAGTAGAGGCCGGTCATCATCTGCAAGCCTTCGCGCAATATCGGTGACAGCACATGCTCGTCAGGTGCGTGCTGTGAGCACCCCGCATACGAGTGCGGCACCCAGATCGTCGGCAAACCGAGCGTGTCCGCGAAACATTCGTTAGGTAAAGAGCCTCCCACATTCGGCAACACGGCAGGCCTGGCGCCGGTCGTGCGCGTGATCGACTCCGCCGCCCAATGCACCCACGGATGATCGGGATCGAGCCGTGTAGCATGAAAGAAACCCTTCTTCGCCTGTTCGATCTTCACGCGGCCAAAACCTTGCGCGTCGAGATGCTGGCGCAACGCCGGCACGAACGAATACGGATCGGTGCCCGCGACAAACCGTATCTGGCAATGCGCGGTTGCGCGTCCCGGAATCGCATTGACCGGATTGTCCGGATTGCCAGTCCTGAACGCGAGTACTTCAAACGTATGCCAGCCGAACACTTTTTCGGCGCGTGAAAAGCCGGGCTCACCCCACCAGTCATCGACTGCCGGCTCGTCAGCGCCGGGCTCCACCGCGCAATCGGCGAGCGCCTTGCGTACGGAATCCGGAATCGAAGGCGGCAGAATTGCCGGCACCAGTACTTTGCCCTCACGCGTCACGATGCTGGCGAGCGCATGCGCCAGCAGCACGCCGGGATTGGCGAGCAAGCCGCCCCAGTTGCCCGAGTGGTGCGCGCCTTCGCGTAAATCGACCGTGAAATCCATGTTGACGGCGCCCCGCGAGCCCAGATAAATCGTCGGCCGGTGCGCCGAAAGACGCGGCCCATCAGATGCGATCAACACGTCCGCCGTGAGGCGCGCTTTTTCACGCGTACAAAATTCCTGCAGCCCGAGCGAGCCAATCTCCTCGCCCGTTTCGATAAGAAATTTGGCGTTGAAACCAAGCCTGCCGCGCTCCGCGATCACCGTTGCGAGCGCCGCCATGTTGATCGAATGCTGCGCCTTGTTGTCGGCCGAACCACGGCCATAATAGCGACTGCCCTCCTGCTTGAGCTCCCATGGCGACAGCCCGGTGCGCCACTGGTCGGCGAGTCCTCGTATGACGTCGCCGTGCCCGTACCCGAGTACCGTCGGCAGGTTCGGATCCTCGATGCGCTCCGCCAGCAACAGCGGCCCGCCCGCAGGAACCGGGTTTTCAAATATCTGAACTTTGAAGCCGATGCGCTCGAAAGCAGGACCGAGTTCCTCAGTCAGATATTCGCTCAAGTGCGGCCGGCTTTCCGGCACCTGGCTCTCGGTACGATACGCGACGCGGCGCGCGAGATCGGCAATGAAGGCACCCTCATCGAAGTGGCGGGTGGCGCGGGATATGGCGGATTCGCGAGTCATGGATTATTCCTGTTAATGGATTCTCTCCTTCCCCTTGAAGAGGAGGATGACTAACCCGCACGCTCCAAAGCAACTCAATCTTGGTAATCCGGATAATGCTTTTCAACGAGCGCCATGCTCGCGATCCAGTCGCGGCTATTCGCATCGTACTGTCCCATCCGCCCGAATTTTTTGACGCGTTCTGCGCACACTTCAGCGACAGGCGTGATGACCGGTGTGCCGCCGGCCAGCGCACCGATCTGGGCGCGGCAGGCGAGCTCGAAAAAATGATGAAAGATGTAAGCCTCGGGCAGCGTCGTGCCGCCTATCAGCACGCCGTGGTTTTCGAGAATCATCACCCACTTGTCGCCGAGCGCCCGGGCAAGATGCTGTGCGCCCTCGCGCGTCGTATCGTCTACTTCGTTGCGATAGTAAGCAATACGATCGTGAAACCGCATCGCCTGCTGCGTGAGCGGCAGCAAGCCGCACTGTTGCGCGGAAACGGCGAGATTGGCAGGAGAATGGGTATGCACGGCTGCCATGATGTCGGGGCGGGCTTTCATCACCGCCGCATGAACGTTATAGGCAGCCGGGCTCGCTTTGAAGTCAGAAGCCATCACCTGATTTCCATCGACGTCATACTTCACGAGATTGGACGCGGTGACCTGCTCCATGAAGACGTTGTCGGCTTTAACCAGAAAATGTTGCGGCTCGCCGGGCAGGCGTGCCGATACGTGGTTGTAGGTCATATCGACGAACACGAAATGGGCGATCAGCCTATGCGCGGCCGCCAGTCGGCAGCGCAGCTGCCATTCCTCGTCGCTCACGCGCTCGCGCAATAGCGGTGTTTTACTGGTCAGTTTCGCGATGCTGCGTGTCATTCCTGCCCTCGCCGTGAAATTCGATGAAACTCTATCATGTCTCACACCGGACTGATGCAACGCACCAACGCGTATGACCAGACAACATTTGCTCCGCCCTCCTCCCTATGCTAAAACTAAGCCCATAAGAAAGTTTGCCTGGCACACCGCCAGCTACGGAGGCTCAACATGACAATACGCCACTCGATCATCGCCGTGACCGCAGCAATCTGCCTGCAGGCGGCGCCTGCGCTGGCGGCGGACGCGGTCGACTACGGCTTTTATAAAACAAGCGTGGAACCGATATTTTTGAAGAAGCGGCCCGAGCACGTGCGCTGTTATGTGTGTCATTCCGAAGGTACGAATGCTTTCAAGCTCCAGCACATGGCACACGGCGCAAAAGCGTGGACAGAAGAACAGTCGCGCAAGAATTTCGAATCCGCGTCGGGCCTGGTCGTGCCAGGCGACATCGCTAAAAGCCGTCTGCTGTTGCAACCGCTGGCGCCGCAGGAAGGCGGCAATCCTTACCATAGCGGCGGCCGTCAGTTCGAAAGCAGAAACGATCCGGACTGGAAAATTCTTGCCGAGTGGGTAAATGGCAAAAAAGCCCCGGTCAAATAACGTCGTCCAATAAAAAAACGGCGGCGGTCCACAAGGCCGCCGCCGTTTTTTTATGCGCAGATCTGCTTATCGCGCGTTTCTTACCTCATAACCAACGTGTTCATGCGCTTGGGCACCTGTCCCACCGGAATTTGCGCCACCACCTTCATGGTTTTCATGTTGATCGCGGACACTGAGTTAAACGTTGAATTACCCACGTAGATAGTCTTATTGTCGGGCGCAAATGTCAGCCAATCGGGAATCGCGCCGATCGGCTCGCGCCCTGCCAGTTTCAGATCCGGCAGCGCGGCAAACCCCAATGGTTTCAAATCGGGCAACGAATAGGCGAATACGCCGTTTGCGACATGGCTGTTGGCCCACAGGCTTTTGCCATCCGGCGAGATGCCAATGCCATGCGAAGGCACCCCGGCGCCGACACGGCCTTCGATACTGCCGTAGCCATTCGGTTGATCCGGGAACTTAATCCGCGCGACTTCTTTGCGCGTGGCAAAGTCGACGACCGCGAAGCCGTGCAGGTTGGACAATTGCACGAACACGCGGCTGGTTGAGCCGTCAGGCGCTTGTTCGATCGCCATCGGGCGCACGCCGCCGTCGAACTGGATTTCCCAGGCAGTTTGGTCCGTCGCGAGGTCAACCACGTTCATAAATTTGTTGCGCACTGAACCGGACACCGCGTACTTGCCGTCCGGCGTCACGTACGTATTGTGCAGGCGGCCGGTCATCGGGATTGTCTTGCTCAGCTTCTGCGCCACGGTATCGACGATGTCGAGCGTGCCCGGCTCCGTGATCGCAACCACGATGCGTTTGCCATCCGGCGTCACCGCAATATTATTCGGGCGGCCGCTCAGCGGCACATGCTTCACGATCTTGCCGGATTTTTGATCGACGATGTCTAGCGTGGATTCGGCCTCGTTACTGATATACACCCACTTGCCATCGGGCGAGAAACCGACGCCATGCGCCGCCTCTATGCCCTTGATGATCTGCACGACTTTGTTGGTGGCGGGATCGATGACATGGACGCTGTCGCCGGCCGCGTTAGTGACATAGACGCGCGCGGTTTCAGCCGCCGCCGGCATTGCCGCGAGTGCCAGCGCAAGCGCGCAATATTGCATGCTCGAAGTTTTATTGTTTGCGTTCATTGTGATCTCCTCCTCTATAGGCGCGATAAGTCTAAGCCGATACAACCTCGAACACAATGCGGCCGCGGGACCCTCCAATGCTCGTGCCGGCAGAGCCGAATTCGCGCGAGCGAGCACCGTTCAGAGCGCGACGGCTCCTGCGCTGTCGATGGCCGGTCCGCACTCGGTAACCGGGCTTGTGATCCCGGCCGGCGGCGCTTTACGTGCCGCCACCAGGGCGCGCATGCGTGCGCGTCCCGCCGCTTCCCTGACTGCATGAAGATAAGGCGTCGCCGGAAGCCCGCAGTTAACGTCTTCGCCCACGAAATAGACATGACCCTCTTCTACTTCGAGCACCAGCGTATCGGCGCGGCCGCCGTCGATCACGATGGTGTGCCGGCCCGCCGGGACTTCACGGTACCAAAATCCGATCGTAGTCGGCTCGCCGAGCGGATCGCCATCGAGGTACATGACAGGGGCTGATGCGCTGTCGATCGCCTCGTCGCGATAAAAATAAATCACCGCTTTGTCGGCGGGCACCATAAAGAGCGCCGCGCGCTGCTCCGGCCCGATTGAAATCAGCACCAACACGGCGCAGCCCGTGAGTGCAAACAACCCCGCGACCGCCGAGCCGAACCTCGTAAGATAACTTGCCACTGGCATCTCCCGTTAAGACGCCAAGTTTAACTTGCCGGCTCGCAGCGGGCTATTCTTGTTACCGTGTGTGGTACATGCGTAATGACAAAAGCATTACCGCGATGGCTTTGCCTCCCCGCTTCATCAGGCCTTGCCCAATTGCATCTCCGCGCGCGTCCCGGACGGCAGCTCGGGCGGAGTTTCAGTCGCCGGAAAATTAAATTCGAGTTTTGTCCCGACCGGATCATGCAGAAAAACCTGGTAACCGGCCTTCGCGATGTTCTGCTCTTCGAAATAAACGCCGACCTTTTTCAAGCGCGCGCGAAACTCGATCGCGCCGGTTGCTCTGAAGGCAATATGATCGACGCTGCCATTGTGCCGGTCGGCGATAATGGAACCCGGCGGGAAACGCCCGCTGACGTGTACGATCGGGTCGTTGCCGTCATACAGCCACAGGCCGTTGAAAGGGAAAGCCGGGCGGGAGCCGACTTGCAAGCCAAGCACTTCACCATAAAATTTTTCGACTGCCGGCAGATCGCTTTCCGCGCAGCGTATGTTGACATGCTGAAAACCGCTGATAGCCATTGAACACTCCTTTGATTTCCGTTTAAGCGAGACAAATAGCTTACCTTAATCTCAGGCGGCAGCAGTGCGCCGGGACGGTAATGCGCTCCGCTGCCGCGCGCGAATGCCGGAAGTTGCTTTCACATTCGCGCGCTTATTGAGCGTTTCATAATGGATGACAATCCGAACGCTCAATCCCTCCCCGTCCCTCTCCCGATGGAGAGGGTGAGAATGGCACTAACTCGCTGTCGCGAATTAGTGAAAGATCAATAATCGGCCACGTCGCCCGCCGGCCTGCCGCGCCGCCGTGCGATCGCGGCCAAAATCGCGGCGTTGTCCCATTGCGCCTCGCCGTGCTCGACGCAGTCGCGCAGAAGTTCCGCATAGACTTCGGCGAATGGCAGTTGCTGGCCGAGCGCGCGCGCGTACTCGAGCATCAGTGCAAAATCCTTGTAACTTTGGTCGACCCGGCTTACCGGTGTTTGGAACTCGCGCCGGGCCATCAGCGGTCCCTTGATGTCCATCACTTGCGAATAGGCAGCGGAATTACGCAGCACTTCGAGAAACGCCACGGGCTCAAGCCCCATTTCTTCCGCGAAGACGAGTCCTTCCGCGATCGCACCCCGGTTGAGCCCGAGCACGAGATTGACTGCCAGCTTAGCCTTTCCACCATTGCCGACTGCGCCCAGGTACTGACGCTTCGGGCAGACGGCATCGAGCACGCTTTGCACGGCATCGATCGCTGGTTGCTTGCCCGCGACCAGTCCCACGCCGTCGCCGGCCGCCACCTGGCCGCTCGTGCCGGAGACCGGCATTTCAATGTAGTCGGCACGCGGCTCTATGCGAGCCGAAAGTGCGGCGATACGCCCGGGGTCGCAGGTGCTCGTGCAGATGAATGTCTGCCGCGGCCCCGTCTGAGCGCGTGAAATCAACAAGCCGTTTTCGCCTTCGACTACCGCTTCGACCTGCTCCGTATTGAATACGGCCAGCATGATCGTCGTGCATTGCGCAGCCAGTTCGGCGAGTGATGCGACCGCACCTGCGCCCTCTTGCACGACACGTTCGCGCTTTTGCGCATCGACGTCGTATCCCTTGACTTCGAACCCCGCCGCGCGCAGTCGCCGCACGAGCGCAGTGCCCATTAATCCCAGACCGACGACACCGATGCGCTCCATGCTGTGCTCCTGTTTTTCTTTGTTCTTTGCGAGAACCGATAGTAATGCGCGCGGCTGCGGGTTGCCATCCCCGGGTTCGACTCGCTTATCAACACCCGATACATCGCTTATGATGATTGCCTTGGCGCACTTGCAGCGCCCGCAGACGCAGGAGAATACGATGCCCGCAGTGCCAAAACTTTCACCCGGCGCCGTGACCGAATACACAACCATGGAAGT
>JANXRI010000121.1 GCA_025353085.1 Betaproteobacteria bacterium | reverse complement strand
GCACGCGTTCATCGCGCACTTTGCACGCGAGCGTGGCCTGCCGTATGAAGGCGCCCTGTTGCCGGCTGAAGCGCATGCCGTTTTGCGACATCAGCCGGGCGCCAGGCTTATCGACGTGCGCAGTCGCGCCGAACTTGATTTCGTGGGACGCGTGCCGGGCAGCGTCGAAATCGAATGGAAAAGCTACCCCGGGATGTTGCCGAATCCGCAGTTCGTCCAACAACTGAAGCAGCAGGTGCCCGCTGATACAGTCGTGATGTTTCTGTGCCGCAGCGGCGGGCGCTCGCATGAAACCGCGGTAGCAGCCATGCAGGCCGGCTATCGTGAGGCTTACAACATACTCGAGGGATTCGAAGGCGACCGTGACGCGGGCGGCCATCGCAACACCGTGGGCGGTTGGCGCGCGCGTGGTTTGCCCTGGTCGCAGAGTTGATTGGGTGATTGAGTTATTTGGTGATTGGGTGATTGGGGGATTGGGTGATGAGCAATGAGTAATGGGTAAGTTCGCTCTCAATCTCTTATGACCCTTTACCCTTTACCCATTGCCCATCACTCATCACCCATCACCCAATCACCAAATCACCAAATCACCAATCACCAATCACTTAATCACCAAACAACGGAATCACCCAATCAAGCGTGCCAGCTCACGACGCCGAAGTAACCGGTCGCAAGCACCACCAGCCCGAACGCTATGCGATACCACGCGAACACTGTGAAATCGTGCGTCGCGATGTAACGCAATAACCAGCGCACGCATACAAACGCGCAGATAAACGAGACCAGCATGCCGACCGCGAGCATGCCGATGTCCGAAGCATCGAACAACGCGCGATTCTTGAATAAATCGTAGGCGCCCGCGGCAATCAGCGTCGGCACCGCGAGGAAAAAAGAGAATTCCGTGGCGGCCCGTCGCGAGAGGCCGAAGAGCATTCCGCCGATGATCGTGGCGCCTGAACGCGAGGTGCCGGGAATCAACGCAAAAGCCTGCGCGCAGCCCACCTTCAGCGCATCGGTCCAAGACAACTCGTCGACCGATTGCACGGTGATGGTATGTTGGCGTCGCTCGGCCCACAGAATAATGAAGCCGCCGACTATAAATGCGATAGCGACAGAGACCGGATTGAACAATGCGGCTTTAATATATTTGCCGAACAACAACCCGAGGATCGCGGCCGGCATAAATGCGATGGCGAGATTAAGGACGAACTTTTGGGCTGCGCGGTCATGTGTAATCCCCGTCAACAGGCCTGCGAACCTGACGCGATATTCCCATACGATCGCGAGCATCGCCCCGGTCTGGATGACGATCTCGAAAATCTTGCCCTTCTCATCGTTAAATCCCAGCAACTGGCCAGCCACGATCAAATGCCCGGTACTCGAAATCGGCAGAAACTCGGTGAAGCCTTCCACCGCGCCCAGTATGACGACCTTAATCCACAGTAGAGAGTCCATTGCGTGATTGTAGCGTCAATTCATCGAGTTTCTTTCGACGGTGCTCGACGCGCCGCGCTGGTAGCATGAGCTCGCTATGTAAGGGCCGCGCACACTTTGCCGACTATTGAACCTATGTCTTCGTTATCCGCTACTCAATCGCTTGCCGGCATCGGACTTCGCGCCGCTCACTATGGCGAGTTTCTGAACGGCCGCCCGCCCATCGGCTGGCTCGAAGTGCACAGTGAGAATTATTTCGGCGCGGGCGGCTACGATCTGCACGTGCTGGAGCACGTCCGGCGCGATTATCCGCTGAGTCTGCATGGTGTCGGGCTGTCATTGGGCTCGGCCGACGGGCTGCGCGAGCCGCATCTGAATAAGTTGCAACGTCTCGTTGAACGCATCGATCCGCTGCTCGTATCCGAGCATTTGTGCTGGGGTGCGTTCGGCGCGCAGCACTTCAACGATCTGCTGCCTTTGCCGTACACCGATGAAGCGCTCGCACTGATGGTCGAACGCGTCGATCACGTGCAGACCGCCTTGGGGCGCGAGATATTGGTCGAAAACGTGTCGAGTTATCTGCAATACCGCGATTCGACACTGCCCGAATTTGAATTCCTGGCCGAACTCGCGCGCCGCAGCGGCTGCGCCATCCTGCTCGACGTCAACAATCTGTATGTGAACTCGGTTAATCACGGATTTGATCCGCACTTAGCACTCGCCGCGTTGCCGGCGCACTGCGTGAAGGAAATTCACCTGGCCGGCCACAGTCGCGCCGAACTCTGTCTGATCGACGATCACGGTTCGCGCGTAACGGATGCGGTGTGGTCGCTGTATCAAGCCGCGCTCGCGCATGTGGGTTCAGTCCGCACACTGATCGAGTGGGACACGAACATTCCGGCGCTCGATGTGCTGCTCGCTGAAGCGGCTAAAGTTGAAACCTCGTTGCTGGCAGCCCATGGCTGAGCTGGCGGTTTTACAAAAACTTGTCGGCGCAGCGTTGTCTGATCGCTCGCGGGATACGACCGCATTGCCGCTGATTGCGGGCAGCGACGCGGCAGCGCGCGAGCGCCTCGCGATTTATCGCGCCAATGTCGCCGCCAATGCGGCCGGCGCGCTGACCGCCATCTATCCGATCATCCACAAGCTCGTCGGCGCTGAATTCTTTGGCGGGCTCGCGCACGCGTACTGCGCCGCGCATCCGTCGATGAGCGGCGATCTCAACGCGCTGGGCGGGCAGCTTGCCGATTTCTTGCGGGCGTTTGAGCCCGCGCAGCCGCTGCCTTACCTGCCCGACGTCGCGCGACTCGAATGGCTCGCCCATGAGGCACATTACGCTGCCGATCACGCATCGCTGGATGTTGCCGATTTAGCGCGCGTGGCTCAACACGATTTGGCGCGGCTTGGCGTCAAGCTGCACCCGGCGGTCGCCGTCATGTCATCGGCTTACCCGCTGTTTCAAATCTGGGAAGTCCATCAGGACGATTACGGCGGCGAGATTGCCGTCGACCTCGAAAGCGGCGGCGAGCACGTCGTCGTCCATCGGCCGCAGTTTCGCGTCGCGGTTGCCCGCCTCACGGCGGCCGAGGCGGTTTTTTTGAAGACGGTGATGGACGGCGAACTGCTGGCCCGCGCGCTCGAAGCGGCACTCGACGAAGATGCGGGTTTCGATCTGGCGGCCGGTCTTCAAAACTGGGCGAACGCTAATATTTTGGTCGAACTGCCGGTTAAGAGCGAGCGCTCGAAATAACAACGGCCGCGCAGGCGGCCGGTGTTCGTTGAACCGCCAGATGGTCAGGCTTTGGAATAAATCTCGGCGCCCTGCTTCAGGAATTCGACCGATTTTTCTTCCATACCTATTTGCAGCGCGGCCTGTTCGTCGACGCCTTGTTTGGCCGCGTAATCGCGCACGTCCTGGCTGATTTTCATCGAACAGAAATGCGGCCCGCACATTGAGCAGAAATGCGCGAGCTTGGCGCCTTCCTGCGGCAGCGTTTCATCGTGGAATTCTTTGGCCTTGTCAGGATCGAGGCCCAGATTGAACTGATCGTCCCAGCGAAACTCGAAGCGCGCTTTTGACAGCGCATTGTCGCGGATCTGCGCGCCCGGATGGCCTTTGGCGAGATCGGCCGCGTGCGCCGCAATCTTGTACGCCATGATGCCGTCCTTGACGTCGTTCTTGTCCGGCAGGCCCAGGTGTTCTTTCGGCGTCACGTAGCACAGCATCGCAGTGCCATACCAGCCGATCATCGCCGCGCCGATCGCGCTTGTGATGTGATCGTAGCCCGGCGCGATGTCGGTGGTCAGCGGTCCCAACGTGTAGAACGGCGCTTCCTTGCAGACCTTCAACTGGCGCTCCATGTTCTCCTTGATGAGATGCATCGGCACATGGCCGGGGCCCTCGATCATCACCTGCACGTCGTGCTTCCACGCGACGTGAGTCAACTCGCCCAGCGTATCGAGTTCGGCAAATTGGGCTTCATCGTTGGCGTCGTAGCCCGAACCCGGACGCAACCCGTCGCCGAGCGAGAACGAGACGTCATACGCTTTCATGATGTCGCAGATGTCTTCGAAGTGCGTGTACAAAAACGATTCCTTGTGATGCGCGAGACACCACTTCGCCATGATCGAGCCGCCGCGCGACACAATGCCGGTCATGCGCTTGGCGGTCATCGGGATGTACGCGAGGCGCACGCCGGCATGGATGGTGAAATAGTCGACGCCCTGCTCGGCCTGCTCGATCAACGTATCGCTGAACATTTCCCACGTCAGTTCTTCTGCCTTGCCGTCGACTTTTTCAAGCGCCTGATAAATCGGCACCGTGCCGATCGGCACCGGCGAATTGCGGATGATCCATTCGCGTGTCTCGTGGATGTTCTTGCCGGTCGACAAGTCCATCACCGTATCGCCGCCCCAGCGCGTCGACCACGTCATTTTTTCGACTTCCTCGGCGATCGAACTCGACAGCGCCGAGTTGCCGATATTGGCGTTAATCTTCACGAGGAAATTACGCCCGATGATCATGGGCTCGGTTTCCGGGTGATTGAGATTGGCCGGAATGATGGC
>JANXRI010000027.1 GCA_025353085.1 Betaproteobacteria bacterium | reverse complement strand
GGACGCGCAGGCGCATGCGCAGGCCCGCGCCTGCGATGCCTTCTGCATCAAGTTTTACAAAATGGGCGGCATCACCAACGCGAAGAAAATTGCCGCGATCGGTGAATCCGCGAACATCCGCGTCAACTGCGGCGGACTCGCAGTGCAGTCCCAGCTCGACGCCGCCGCCAGCGCGCACTTCTACGCGGCGACCCCGCTCGCGCGCACGATGGGCGCGGCCGAGTTCACGTTCGGCCTGAACGCGACCGCCAAAGACCCGCTGTGTCCCGACAGCAACTTTAAAATTATAGACGGCCATGTCGAAGTGCCGCACGGCCCCGGCCTCGGTGTCACCATCGACGAAGCGCTGCTCAAGAAAAATACGCTGCTGCAGGAAGTTGTGAGCAAGTAGATTTGCGCGGAATGCGCTGCGCTTATTTCGCCCTACGTTAATGCCGCGGTCATCCTCACCGCTGCGTAGGGCGGATTAGTGCAGCGTAATCCGCCGGACGTGTTCGCTACCAACCACCGCTACGGCGGAATGCGCTGTGCTTATTCCGCCCTACGTTAATGCCATGGTTATCCTCACCGCCGCGTAGGGCGGATTAGCGGAGCGTAATCCGCCGGACGTGTTCGCTACCAACCACCGCTACGGCGGAATGCGCTGCGCTTATTCCGCCCTACGTTAATGCCGTGGTCTTCCTCACTGCTGCGTAGGGCGGATTAGCGCAGCGTAATCCGCCGGACGCGTTCGCTACCGGCCACCGCTACGGCGGAATTCACTGCGCTTATTCCGCCCTACGTTAATGCCATGGTTATCCTCACCGCCGCGTAGGGCGGATTAGCGCAGCGTAATCCGCCGGACGTGTTCGCTGCACATCACGCGGTCAAGCCCGCGAACACATAAGGCAGGATACCGCCGCAGCGCACGTAGTCGAGTTCCGCCAGCGTATCGAGGCGCAGCGTAAGCGGCACTCGATCCTGTTTGCCTTCCGCGCGCGTGATAATTAACGTTACCGTTTGGCGCGGCTTTGCAGCATCGTCGAGCCCCGACAAACCGAATGTTTCGTCTCCTTTCAGCGCCAATGACTCAGCGGTGACACCCGTTGGGAACTGGCACGGCAGCACGCCCATGCCGACCAGATTACTGCGATGGATGCGCTCGAAGCTCACCGCCACGACCGCACGCACGCCAAGCAGGCGCGTGCCTTTAGCGGCCCAGTCGCGCGCGCTGCCAGTGCCGTACTCTTCGCCCGCGATGACGATCAGCGGCACGCGCTCCTTTTCGTACAGCATCGCGGCGTCGTATATCGTCATTTGCGCACCGTCCGGCTGATGCTTCGTATAACCCCCTTCGACGCCTGGCACGATCTGGTTGCGCAGCCGCTGGTTGGCAAACGCGCCGCGCACCATCACTTCGTGGTTCATGCGGCGCGCGCCGTAATTGTTGAAATCCACCGGCTTGACGCCGAGGCTTTGCAGATAAAGCCCCGCGGGGGAACTCGCTTTAATACTGCTGATCGGACTGATGTGATCGGTGGTAATCGAATTGCCGAGAATCGCCAGCGCGCGTGCGCCGTGGAATTCACGCAGGCTCGACTCGGAGTAACGCTGGTCGAGAAACGGCGGTTCCTTGATGTACGTGGATTTACTGCTCCAGGCGTAGATTTCGCCGGTGCTCATAGGAATCGCTTGCCATGCCGGGTGCGCGGCTTCGAAGTCCATGCCATAAACCTTGCCGTAATACGCGGGCTTCACCGCTGTGCCCAGCGCGGCTGTCAATTCGTTTTGTGTGGGCCATAAATCTTTGAGATACACCGGCGCGCCGGTGGGATCGTTGCCGAGCGGCTCGTTCGCGAGATCGATGTCGACGCGGCCGGCCAGTGCGAAAGCAACCACCAGTGGCGGGCTCGCAAGAAACGCGGCGCGCACTGCCGGGTGAATGCGCGCTTCGAAGTTGCGGTTGCCCGACAAGACCGCGCACGCGACGACGTCATTGTCGTTAATCGATTGCTCGAGTTGCGCATCGATCGGGCCGGACGCACCGAAGCACGTCGTGCAGCTGTAACCGGCGAGCATAAAGCCGAGTTGATCCAGATAGCGCTGGAGATCAGCGGCCTTGAGATATTCGCTGACGACGCGCGAGCCGGGCGCCAACGACATCTTGACCCATGGCTTTACGCTGAGCCCGCGCTCGACTGCTTTCTTCGCGACCATGCCGGCCGCCAACATCACGCCCGGGTTGGATGTATTGGTGCACGACGTAATCGCAGCAATGACGACGTCGCCGTCGCGCGGCGATTTTTCCTGACCAGCCGTGCGTGCCGCTTTGCCGCTATCGCGCGCAGAAACTCCGCTCGCCCTTCCGTACCCGCCGTCCGCGATCGGCTGCATTAATATTTTTTCAAACTGCGTTTTAAGCTCAGTGAGCGCGATGCGGTCCTGCGGTCGCTTGGGTCCCGCGACATTCGGCGTGATCGAGTCGAGATCGAGCGTCAACACATCCGAATATTCGATTTCATCCGCATTTGCCGGGCCGAACAAACCCTGGGCTTTGTAATAAGCTTCGGTCGCGACAATCTGCTCCGCCGGCCGCCCGGTTTGCGCCAGATAGTTGAGCGTCTGCGCATCCACCGGAAAAAACCCGACGGTCGCGCCGTATTCGGGCGCCATGTTAGCGATCGTCGCGCGGTCGGGCACGGTCAGCTTTGCAATGCCCGCGCCGAAAAATTCAACGAACTTGCCGACGACCTTTGCTTTGCGCAGCATTTCGGTTACTTGCAGCACCATATCGGTCGAGGTCACGCCGGCGCGCAATTCGCCGGTCACGTTTACGCCGATCACATCCGGAGTCAGGATGTAAACCGGTTGCCCGAGCACGGCCGCCTGCGCTTCAATGCCGCCGACGCCCCACCCAAGCGTGCCAAGGCCCGCGATCATGCAGGTATGCGAATCTGTGCCGACCAGCGTATCCGGATAGTAAACGCCGTCCTTCGACAGCAGACCCGGCGCGAAAAATTCGAGATTGATTTGATGCAGGATGCCGAAACCCGGCGGAATCAAACGAATGCCGTCGTACGCCTGCGTCGCCCATTTGACGAAGCTGAAGCGCTCAAAGTTGCGCTCGATTTCAAGCTGCATGTTCTGGCGCAGCGCGTCCGGCGTGCCGTGATGATCGACCGTCAGCGTGTGATCGAGCGTCATGTCAAGCGGCACCCTGGGCTGCACAAGCCCTGGCGCGCGGCCCGCACGCCGCATCGCATCGCGCAGCGCCGTCAGATCGCCGAGCAGCGGAATGCCCGCAGCGCAATTCAGTACGACGCGGCCGACGACGAAAGGCAGCTCGTTCTCGCGCTTGGCCGATGGCTGCCAGCGCGCGAGTTCGCGCACCTGCTCTTCCTGCACGACATGGCCATCGCAATTCCTGAGCATTGATTCGAGCACGACGCGAATCGA
>JANXRI010000019.1 GCA_025353085.1 Betaproteobacteria bacterium | reverse complement strand
CTCTCATGTAGTGGCCTGACGTTGACCACGCAGTGATAAGCGTGATTGCGTTCGACGTCACGGCCGACCGCACCGTACAGCGTGACGCGCGAAAACTGCGGCGCCGAGCCGTGCATGATAATAGTTAAACGCCGCCTTTTTGGAGGGTTTGACTAGTTGTTATGGCAGGCTATCCGACTTTCTGCAGTCCTCTTTTGGTGCAGGTATAAACTTTGCGCGAGGTTTGCGAAATCCATCTGGCCAGCCGGCGAACTTCGCCGAATCGACAAGGAATGCTGCACGATGCCGGGGATTGCTGACAATCAAGCGTGGTGGCTGAAGACCTTAGCTGACACCGAGGCCGAACTCGCGGCGACTGCCAACGGCCTTTCGAGAGCAGAGGCAAGCGCGCGGTTGATCCGCCACGGGCCAAATCTTTTTCGCGATCATCAACAGCAATCCGCACTGAGGCAATTTCTCGCGCGCTTCAAGAACCCGCTGGTCATCGTTCTGCTTGTGGCAAGCGCAATTTCGGCATTTACCGGCGAGATTGCGAACTTCATCATTATCACCGTGATAGTTCTCCTCAGCGTCACGCTGGATTTCGTCCAGGAGTATCGCGCCGGCAAAGCCGCTGAAAAATTACGCCTGGCTGTGTCGGTGCGTACGCGGGTAATGCGGGATGGAAATCAACTCGAAGTCCCGGTAGCCGGAGTGGTGCCAGGCGACGTCGTATTACTTTCAGCCGGTGACTTGATACCCGCCGATGGCCTGGTGATCGACGCGCGCGATTTTTTCGTCAAACAGGCATTGCTGACGGGCGAACCGTATCCGGTCGAAAAAAAGCCCGGCACTCTGGCAGCGAATGCGACTGATCTGCAGGATGCAGGCAACGCGGTGTTCGCCGGCACTTCTGTTATCAGCGGCAGCGCGCGCGCGCTGATGGTCAAGACCGGGGCCGACACCGCGATCGGCGCTATTGCCGATAGCATCAGCCGTGAGCCGCCGCCGACCTCGTTCGAGACCGGCACTCGCCGTTTTGGCATGCTGATCATGCGCCTGACGATTCTGCTGGTCCTGTTCGTGTTGCTTGTGAACGCGCTGTTCCATAAGCCGTGGCTGGATTCTTTCCTGTTCGCGGTCGCGCTGGCGGTGGGTTTGACGCCGGAGCTGCTGCCGATGGTGGTGTCGGTAACGCTGTCGCGCGGTGCGCTGCGCATGGCCGGGAAGCGCGTCATCGTAAAACGGCTTGCGGCCATCCAGAATCTGGGATCGATGGACGTGTTGTGCACAGACAAGACCGGCACGTTGACTGAGGCGAAGATTCATCTGGAACAGCATGTGGACGCGCAAGGCAGGCCCAGCGAGCGGGTGCTGGAACTCGCGTACCTCAACAGCTTTTTCGAGACCGGCTTAAAGAGCCCGCTCGACGAGGCGATTCTCGAGCACAAAAACATTGATGTTGGCGGCTGGAAAAAAATCGATGAAGTGCCGTTCGATTTCGAGCGGCGCCGGGTGTCGGTTCTGCTCGACAACGGGAAGACCAGAATGCTGGTGGTGAAAGGCGCGCCCGACGACATCGTGGGCCTTTGCACGTTGTGTGAAGAGCAGGGCGCAGACGATCAGTGTGCAGTGGACGGCGCCGTGATGGAGCGGGTTCGCGCGCAGTACCACGGACTGGAAAGCGAGGGTTTTCGCGTGTTGGGCATCGCGTGGCGCCACGTTCCGCTCGATCATCCGCATGCCGTCATCGGCGACGAAACGGAATTGGTCTTGGCCGGGTTCGCGGCATTTCTCGACCCGCCCAAGGCAAGCGCCGGCGCGGCACTCGCCGCGTTGAGCGCGAGCGGCGTTGCCATCAAGATAGTTTCCGGCGACAGCGATCTGGTCACGCAACATATCTGCGCGAAATTGCATATTCCGGTGACGGGCGTCCTGACCGGCAAAGACATTGCGCAAATGGACGACTTCGCTTTGCGTGCCCGGGTGGAAACGGCGAATCTTTTTTGCCGGGTCAACCCGGCGCAGAAGGACCGCGTGATCCTCGCGTTGAAGGCGCGCGGCCACGTCGTTGGTTACCTGGGCGACGGCATCAACGATGCGCCATCGCTGCATTCTGCGGACGTTGGCATATCGGTGGAGTCCGCCGTTGATGTGGCGAAGGAGGCGGCGGACATCATCTTGCTCGATCAGGACCTGCAGGTCCTGCACCAGGGCGTGCTGGAGGGGCGGCGCACTTTTGCCAACATCATGAAGTACATCATGATGGGCACCAGTTCCAACTTCGGCAATATGTTCAGCATGGCGGGCGCCTCGTTGTTCCTGCCTTTCCTGCCGATGCTGCCGACGCAGATTCTGCTCAACAACATTCTGTACGATATTTCCGAGATCCCGATCCCGCTCGACGAGGTGGATGCCGAGGAGGTGCGCAGCCCGCGCGTGCTCGACATGAATTTTATCCGCAACTTCATGCTGGTGATCGGCCCCATCAGTTCGCTGTTCGACTTCTTGACGTTTTACGTCATGCTGGTCGTGCTGGAAGCCAATGAAATGCTGTTCCAGACCGGCTGGTTTGTTGAATCGCTGACGACGCAAGTGCTGGTTATCTTCATTATCCGTACGCGAGGTAATCCTCTCCGAAGCCGCGCCCATTCTATCCTGACCGCAACTTCCCTTGCCGTGGTGACGATAGGTGCAGTACTGCCATATACTGCGTTGGGGTCGTTTTTCGGATTTGTCCCGCCGCCTGTCAAGTTTTATTTCATCCTTGCCGTGATGGTGATTATTTATCTGGTGATAGTCGAAGCGGCCAAGCAGGGTTTCTATCGCTATTTCAACCGTCGGCCGGGCTAGCACATCGTCAATACCGCCGCACCGCTGATGGAGCCACCGCGCAGCTTCGCAAGCGCTTCGTTCGCTTGCTCCAGCGGAAAAGTCTCGATTGTCGTTTTCACCGGTAGCCTGGGCGCCAAGGCCAAAAACTCGTCGCCGTCTTTGCGTGTCAGGTTGGCGACCGAAATAATCCGCCGCTC
>JANXRI010000440.1 GCA_025353085.1 Betaproteobacteria bacterium | reverse complement strand
AGCGGCGCCCTGCGCGGCCATTTCGATGCCGAACATCATGCCTTGCGACCACATATGGTGGCCGGGGAAATATTCAAACCAGTGACTCATGGCCGCGTTTCCGATCGTTGCGTTGGCGAAAACGCGAATTATACGGCTTGCGTCTGCGCGGTCGCCGCGGGTAATCTAGTTGCTCGAGTACACTTCACAGGGGGATTACCATGCACGCGAACTCAATAGGCCGCCGCTTTCTGCGCGCGGTTTTTTTTGTGACGGCCGTCAGTCTTGCCGCCAACGTGGGCGCGGCTCCGCTCGAACCGGTGATGTCTCTGGCGGCCAAAGAAAAGGCGCTGCTGCTCGATACGTTAAAAGAGCTCGTGTCGATCGAATCCGGCAGCGGTGACCGCGAAGCGCCTCGACAAGATCAGTGAATTGATCGCGGGCCGTCTGCGCGCACTTGGCGGCGCGGTTGAATTTATCGAGCCTAATCCGGCAGACATTTACCGCATGGTCGACACGCCGAAGCAGATCGGGCGCATGGTGCACGCGCGCTTTACCGGCACCGGCAGCAAGAAAATCCTGCTGATCGCGCACATGGACACCGTGTACCTGCGCGGCATGCTCGCGAAGCAGCCGTTTCGCGTCGACGGCAACCGCGCCTACGGGCTCGGCATCGCCGACGACAAGCAGGGCATCGCGGTGATCCTGCATACGCTCGCCGTTCTGAAAGCAATGAATTTCCGCGATTACGGCCTCGTGACGGTATTGATCAATGCAGACGAGGAAGTGAGCTCCGCGGGCTCGCGATCTTTATTGACGAAGTTGGGCGGCGAGCACGATGCGGTGTTCTCATTGGAAGGCTCGCGCGTCGATTCGGACCGGCTATCGCTGACCACCGCAGGCATTGCAGCCGTGGTGCTCAACATTGAGGGCAAAGCGTCGCACGCGGGCAGCTCGCCGGAGAACGGCCGCAATGCACTGTACGAGCTCGCGCATCAGATTCTGCAGACGCGCGACCTGTCTGACCCTAAAACGGGGCTCAAGATGAATTGGACCGTCGCAGCCGCCGGCACCAATCGCAATGTAATTCCGGCGATGGCGTCAGCGACTGCGGATGTGCGCGTGTTGCGGGTCGCGGACTACGATGGCATCGAGGAAAAGGTCAAAGAGCGCATCAAGAAACAACTGATACCCGATACGAAGGTCAATATGACGTTCGAGCGCCGGCGTCCTCCGCTGGAATTGACGCCGGCCAACGCGGCACTCGCCAAGCATGCGCAAACTATTTATGCCGAGATCGGCAAGAAGCTCATCGTCGGCGACGTGGCTGAAGGTGGTGGCACGGACGCCGCGTTCGCTGCATTAAAAACCAAGGCGCCGGTTATCGAGCGATTCGGCTTGCAGGGCTTTGGCTCGCATTCGAGTGATTCCGAATATGTCCACATCGATTCCATTGAGCCGCGGCTATATCTGCTCACGCGCATGATCATGGACGTGGCGCAAGGGAAGGCGAAGTAAGAGCCATTGTTGTTATGCAACGTGCTGTTTTCTTCCTCCCTTTCAAGGGGAGGACCGAGGTGGGGATGGGTTTATATTTTCGTCGCAAGCGTTGACCCATCCCCATCCCGGGCCTTCCCCTTGTCCCCCAAGGGGATTTCCTTCGGGGCAAAGGGGAAGGTGAGATTAGCGCTGCTCGTTCAAAGAATCGGGAAGGTGAAGTCAGCGCTTCGCGGTTATCTTACTGCGGCTGAAAGCCGATTTCTTTGATCAGTTTTCCGTATTTCGCGTAATCACTCTTGATCGTTGCCGCAAAAAATTCGGGCGGCTCGGTGACGATGATGAGTCCCGCCGCAACGAGTTTGTCTTTGACGTCCGGCAACATGATCGCGCGATTAATTTCCTGGTTGAGCAAGGTCACGATCGCAGGCGGCGTGCCGGCAGGCGCGAGAAAACCGAACCACCCGCGCGAATCGTAGCCCGGCAATGTTTCGGCGATCGTCGGCGCATCGAATTCCGCCACGCGCGAGGGATTGGTAATCGCGAGGAGCCGCAGCCTGCCCGACCGGATATGCGGCGCGAGGCCGGTGATGCCGTCGATCGCCGCGTCGATATGACCGCCGATAAGATCGGTGGCAATTTGCGCGCTGCCCTTGTATGGCACATGCACGTACGTAAAGCCGCCCATCACCCGCAGCAACTCTATCGTCATATGTGGAAAGCCGCCCTCGCCGTTGGAAGCGAAGGTCACTTTTTTCGGATTCGCTTTCGCATACGTGATGAGATCCTTGACCGTCTTGAACGGCACGGTCGGATGCACGACCAGCGCGAGAAAGTTGGTCGTCGACAGCGCGATCGGCGCGAAATCCTTGATCGGATCGTACGGAATCTTTTTATAGGTATGCGGCGCCACCACGAGATTGCCGCCCTGGCCGCCGATTAAGGTATAGCCGTCGGGCGCGGCACGCGCACCGACTTCGAGGCCGATCTGTCCGGCGCCGCCGGCGCGGTTATCGACGATTACATTCTGGCCGAGCCGTTCCGAAATCTTCGGTCCGATCAGCCGCGCCATAATGTCCATGGTGTTGCCGGGGGGAAACGGGATAACGATCCGGATTGGTTTCGCCGGATATTGTTGCGCGCCGGCGACTGGCGCAAATCCAAAAATAAAAGCACACACCAGACTGCGCGGCACCAGCTCGCTCATACGTATCCCCCGTTTGACAGTAGCAGATCATTGTAGCGGCGCGCGTCGATATAGGGCAATACAGCGGCGTGCGCTTGAACGCTGCGCGGCCGCCATTTACCTTAACTTCAATTCCACCGTCCGACCCGCTAAATGCGCACTGTGCAGCGCGGCGCTCGGCTTGCCGCCAGCCTGTCATACAGGTATCGTGGCCGAAATTAATATCAATTAATACCTCCGGAGGAAACAGATGAAAATTCTTGCCGCATTGGCCGCCCTCGGCTGTACATTTACTTGCGTTCAAAGTGCAGTCGCCGCCGACACTTATCCCGTGCGCCCGATCCGCTGGATCGTACCTTACCCGCCCGGCGGCACTACCGACATCCTCGCGCGCATCATGGGACAGTATCTATCGGAACGCTTGGGGCAGCAGATTCTGATCGACAACCGGCCGGGCGCCGGCAACAACATCGGCACCGAGATCGCGATTAAATCGACGCCCGACGGTTACACCGTGTTCCTCGTCAATCCCGCCAATGCAATCAATGCGACGCTGTATCGCAATCTTAATTTTAATTTCCTGAACGACATGGCGCCCGTCGCTGGCATAGTGCGTGTGCCGAACGTGATGGAAGTGACCATGGCGCTGCCGGTCAAATCCGTTGCCGAATTCATCGCTCACGTCAAAGCAAATCCCGGAAAAGTGATTCTCGCGTCGTCCGGCAGCGGCACCTCGGTGCATTTGTCGGGCGAATTATTCAAATCGATGACCGGG
>JANXRI010000438.1 GCA_025353085.1 Betaproteobacteria bacterium | reverse complement strand
GCGCCGCCTTTCTTATTCGCTTTCGATGCGTCTTTTTTGGCATCGACCTTCGCAGGCTCAGCGCTTTTGGTTGGCACAGCAGACTTGGCCCCGTCAGCCGGCTTGCCGACCGTGGCCGGCGCGCTGCTCTTCGAGGATTCCGCAGCCTTTGCGGGCGGTACAGGTGCCGCCGGCTTCGCGGATTCAGCCGCTTTTGCGGGTGAGGGCGCGGATTTGGCGGACGCCGCAGGCGCAGTCGTAGTAGACGTGGCGGCCGGCTTCACAGGCGTCGTCGCACCGGTCAGGGCTACATCCTTACGAATTTCTTCGAGCGTCTTCGGACCGATCCCGTTGACCTTCTGCAGATCGTCGATGGATTTAAAGAGACCATTCTTGGTACGGTAATCGATGATGGCTTGCGCCTTCACTGGCCCGATGCCTTTTAACCCATCGAGTTCTTCCCTGGTCGCAGTGTTGACATTAATCGCGGCCATCGCATTACCCAGAAGCGAGAACAGTAAACCCAGCAGCAGAAGCAGTTTTTTCATTTTCAGCCTTCCAAAGGTTGAATCACGACGTTACCGACGACGCGCAGTCATTTTCACTAGAACGTATCAGTCTCGCACCCGTTGACGGGCCCGCTTCAGACGTTAACTTGCCTTGCGGGTTAAGACTGTAGGACCAATCCCTACAGCCTGTGCGAGCACATGGCCATGCGTCTTCGCGTCAGCGACGCAGAACGCGTTGTCCTGAAAACCGGCACTGGTGAATTTCATGCGCAGTCTACGTGCTACTTCAATTGTAACGATTCGTCCTGGTCCGACGGATCGACGCCGAGCGCGCGATAGCGTGCTTTCTCGCCCAGCGCGGCGAGCCGTTTAACCTCAACATAAAACGCCGGCAGGTTGCCCTTGAGCTTCGCCAGCACTTGCTGAAAATTAGGCACCAGCGTGTTGTAAAAAGAAATCGATGCGAGCTTGGCGTTGTTCGGATCGTCGAGAAAACGGTCGTAACCGGCAAAGCCGCCCCACTCCTGTTGTTTCAGTTGCCGGTAGTCCTGTTTAAGCGCTTCGAACAGGGCGGCTTTGCGTTCGCGCATTTCAGCGGGCGCGAACTTGCTGCGATACAGCGCGCCGAGCGCGCGCCGGTGCTTGATCACGAGCGCCGAAAATTGCGCTCGCCGCTGCTGCGAGCGCACGAAATCAGCGCGCGTTTTGGAGTCGCCGTAGCGCTCGAGCCAGCGCGCGATGCCCTCGGTTTCTACCGCTACCGCAAACGATTCGTTGAACTCGGTATCGTTCTTCACATACATGACCTGGTGGCCGAGCTCATGAAATATCAAGCGCGCGACTTCATAATCTGAATAATTGACGAAGGTATTAAGCACCGGATCGTTGAACCAGCCAAGCGTCGAATAGGCGGGCACGCCGCCCACGTAGACGTCGTAACCGGCGCTGCGCATTTCGCCCGCGAAATTATCCGCGCCTGCTTTCGAGAAATAACCGCGGTAACCGACGCAGCCTGCGATTGGAAAACACCACTGCTCGGGCTTGATCGAAAACTCCTGCGTCGCGAATACATTCCAGACCACGAACGGCCGCCCCAAATCCGCATAACTGCGATAGCTCTGGTTGTCGGGCAGTTTTAATTCGCTGCTCGCATATTCGCGAATGCGCAATGTTTGCTCGAGCCGTCGTTTCAGCGCCGCCGGCGTAACCGGATCCGCGAGCAGGTCGGTGATTTCCTGGCGGCTCTTCAATAACGTGAGTTGGCCCTCGACCGATTGCAGGTAATAGCTCAGATGGCTGCAGCCTGCAGCGAGCGCAACGGTAGCGATCAAAATGACTGCGGGCACGCGCATTTCAGCTCGCCGCTCTGAGGTTGAACCGGCCGGTGCGGATAAATGCGGCGGTCTGCTTCGCGACGCGGCGTGAAAACAGCATGCCCGTATGCGAAACGGGCAGCTCGATGCGGTCGCGTGCTGCGGGAACCCGGGTTTCAGCGACGGTTACCGCGCCATCGTTAGGTCGTGGCAAATTTCGGGCAACGAGCCGCCCGAGCCCTACCGGCATCGTGCCCGCGATGACGCCAATTTCCCGCCCCGGAAACTGCGCCTGCTTTTGCAGTCGAGACCACTCGCGAATGCTCCGGCCAAGCATGCGCGTACCCAACGCACTGCGGGCCAACGTATCGCCGGATTGCGTGCCGCCATAAGGCGTTCCGAGCAGCACCGTGCGTCCCGGCATCAAAGTTGAATCACGTCCAAACATGTGCAGAATGATAAGACCGCCGAGACTGTGGCCGACCCAATGCACGGTGGCCGCATCAAGACTGTGGGCAAATTTCGCGAGCCGGTCCGCGTTTTGCGTCAACGTAAGGCGCACGGAAGGATAGGAATAGCAGATAGCCTGAATCCCCTCGTCTGCCAGAAAACGACGCTGCGGCTCCATCAGCAGGCCGTGCGTCCACAAACCGTGAACGAGCACAGTGACGGCGCGGTCGGCCGCCATCAATGTGCCTGCATGCAGGCGTGTGCGTTACGTGGCGATGCGTTGTCAGCGACCAGCACGTCGTCTCCGCAATGAAACCCGTTGGCTTCGACCATGACGCGTGAACATAGGTTCTCACGCAACGGGGCGCGTTGACTCCGCATTCAAGTTACGGTCGTGAGATCGGCGTCGAGGTGGCCGGCGTCGCCCCAGACTTCAGCATGCCACGCGCCGCCTTCGTAGCGAAACCGGTTGATCCCCGCATTCACCAGAGCGAAATCGCGGCGCGCCGTGAGCTCGATCCCGTTCGCTGCGCGATACGCGACATCGCACACCAGACCATGCGTGACGATGACGACAAGTTCACCGGCATGACGGCCGGCAATTTCGGTAAGGCAGGCCAGCGCGCGGTCGCGGAATCCCGTAGCGCTCTCGCCGCCCGGCACG
>JANXRI010000435.1 GCA_025353085.1 Betaproteobacteria bacterium | reverse complement strand
CCGGCGTCGATTGACATTGCGGTGTTGACCGACCGCACGACGACCATCCGCGCGTCGGTCAAAGACGTCCAGTTCGAATTGCTGCTCGCGGTGGCGCTGGTGGTGATGGTGATCTTCGTCTTTTTACGCAACGTCGCCGCCACCATCATTCCGAGCATCGCGGTGCCGCTCTCGCTGATCGGCACGTTCGGCGTCATGTATCTCGCGGGCTTTAGCATCAACAATCTGACGCTGATGGCGCTGACGATCGCGACCGGTTTCGTCGTTGATGACGCGATCGTCATGATCGAGAATATTTCGCGTTATATCGAGGAAGGCGAAGAGCCGATGGCGGCCGCCCTGAAGGGCGCCGAGCAGATCGGTTTCACGATCATATCGCTGACGTTGTCCCTGATCGCGGTACTGATTCCGCTGCTCTTCATGGGCGACGTAGTCGGGCGGCTCTTTCGCGAGTTCGCGATTACGCTCGCCGTGTCGATCCTGATTTCGGCGGTGGTTTCACTGACGCTGACGCCGATGATGTGCGCGCGCCTCTTACGCCATACGCCCGCAGCGGAGCAAAGCAATTTTTACCGCACCACCGGCCGCTGGTTCGACGCGATCATCGCGCGCTACGGCGTGATGCTGACGTGGGTGCTCGACCGCCAGCGCCTTACACTGTTCGTAGCACTCGGTACTCTGGCCCTCGCGGTCGCGTTGTATATCTTTATTCCCAAGGGATTTTTCCCGGTGCAGGATACCGGCGTTATCCAGGGCATATCCGAGGGGCCGCAATCGATTTCGTTTCCGGCAATGGCGGAGCGTCAGCAGGCGCTCGCCAGGATAGTGCTCGAAGATCCGGCCGTCCAAAGTGTATCGTCGTTCATCGGCGTCGACGGCACCAACACGACTCTGAACAGCGGCCGCCTGCAGATCAATCTGAAACCGCATTCGCAGCGCGTCGGTGTGACGGCCGTCATCGAACGCCTGAAGGCCACCCTTGCGGATAACGAAGGCATCACGCTTTACATGCAGCCCGTGCAGGACCTGACCATTGAAGACCGCGTCAGCCGCACGCAATACCAGTTCACGCTCGACACCGCGAATCCGGACGAGCTCAGCAAGTGGACGCGCATTGTCGTCGAGGGCATGGCGAAATTGCCGCAAGTCATCGACGTCGCGAGCGATGTTCAGGATCTGGGCCTGCAGGCGTTTCTCGAGATCGACCGCGATACCGCTGGCCGGCTCGGCGTCACCACTGCCGCCATCGACAACGTGCTCTATAACGCATTCGGCCAGCGGCTCGTGTCGACGATATTTACGCAATCGAACCAGTATCGCGTGGTGCTCGAAGTGAAACCCGAATTCCGCAAAGGCCCTGCGGCTTTGCGTGAACTGTATGTGCCGAGTTCGACCGGTGCGCAGGTGCCGCTCGCCGCGGTCACACGGCTCGTTGAAAAGCCCGGGGCGCTTGCGATTAATCACCAGGGTCAGTTTCCGTCGGCGACCATATCGTTCAACCTAGCGCCGCGCTATTCGCTCGGCGACGCGGTCAAGGCGATTGAAGCGCTGCAAAAAGACGTCGGCGTGCCGATCAGCGTGCGCACGACCTTTCAGGGCGCGGCATCCGCGTTTCGCGCGTCGCTCGGCAACACGCTGCTACTCATACTCGCGGCCGTGATCACGATGTACATCGTGCTCGGCGTGTTGTACGAAAGTTATATCCATCCGGTCACTATCCTGTCGACGCTGCCGTCGGCCGGTGTCGGCGCGCTGATGGCGCTTATCCTTGCGGGCAGCGATCTCGGCATCATCGGCATCATCGGCATCATTCTTTTGATCGGTATCGTCAAGAAGAACGCCATCATGATGATCGATTTCGCGCTCGATGCGGAGCGCACGGAAGGCAAGTCGCCGCGTGAGGCGATATATCAGGCCTGCCTCTTGCGGTTTCGGCCGATTCTGATGACGACGATGTCGGCGCTGTTGGGTGCGTTGCCGCTGATGCTCGGCGGCGGCGTTGGCTCGGAACTGCGCCATCCGCTCGGCATTACGATGGTCGGCGGCCTCATCGTGAGCCAGTTGTTGACGCTGTTCACCACGCCGGTCATTTATCTCGCGTTCGACCGCCTCGCGCGGCGCGTCGAAAAACGTGTCGATGGCGACAGGCAGCCCGCGGCGGGAACGGAACGGCTATGAATATCTCAGAACCGTTCATTCGCCGCCCGGTGGCGACCACGCTGCTCACCATCGGGTTGGCGCTGGCGGGCATGGTCTCGTTCAGGCTGCTGCCGGTGGCGCCGTTGCCGCAAGTCGATTTTCCGACCATTTCGGTCAGCGTGTCGCTGCCGGGCGCGAGCCCCGAGACCATGGCGGCTACTGTCGCAACACCGCTCGAGCGCGCGCTCGGGCGTATCGCCGGCGTCACCGAGATCACGTCATCGAGTTCGCTCGGCAACTCGCGCATCACGCTGCAGTTCGAACTGAGCCGCGACATCGACGGCGCCGCGCGCGACGTGCAGGCGGCAATCAATGCGTCGCGCGGCACGTTGCCGACGGGGCTGCCGAGCAATCCGAACTATCGCAAGGTCAATCCGGCGGACGCGCCGGTGATGATCATTGCGCTCACGTCCGACAAGCTCGACCGCGGGCAGATGTACGACGCTGCATCGACCGTGCTCGCGCAAAAACTTGCGCAGGTGCCCGGCATCGGGCAGGTCACGGTCGGCGGCAGTTCGCTGCCGGCGGTGCGCGTCGAACTCAACCCGACGGCGCTGAACAAATATGCAATCGGACTCGACGAGGTGCGTAGCGCGATCAGCGCCACCAACGCGAATCGTCCCAAGGGCACCGTCGAAGACGGCGATCGCCAGTGGCAGATCGCGGCCGATGACCAGGCGAAGAAAGCGAGTCAGTACCTGCCGCTGATCGTCGCGTACCGCAACGGCGCGGCCGTGCGCCTGGCGGATGTCGGCGAAGTGGTGGACTCGGTGCAGGACCTGCGCAACGCTGGCATCTCGAATGGCAAGCCGGCGGTGCTGGTCATTCTGTACCGCCAGCCCGGCGCCAATATCATCGAGACCGCAGACCGCGTGCGCGATATTTTGCCGCAACTCGCGGCGTCGATTCCGCAGGCGATCGACGTCAAAGTCGTGCTTGAGCGCACAACAACCATCCGCGCGAGCCTGCGCGACGTCGAGCGCACGCTGATCCTGTCGATGGTGCTGGTGATCCTGGTGGTCTTCCTGTTTCTGCGCAACTGGCGCGTGACGCTGATTCCAAGCGTCGCGGTGCCGGTATCGCTGATCGGCACGTTCGGCGCGATGTATTTGTGCGGTTATAGTTTGAACAACCTGTCGTTGATGGCGCTGACGATCGCGACCGGATTCGTCGTCGATGATGCAATCGTCGTGCTCGAAAACGTGGCGCGATATATCGAGAAAGGCCTGCCGCCTTTCGAGGCGGCGCTGGCGGGCGTGCGCGAAGTCGGCTTTACGGTGCTCTCGATGAGCGTGTCGCTGATCGCGGTGTTCATTCCGATCCTGCTGATGGGCGGCATCGTCGGGCGGCTCTTTCGCGAATTCGCGGTCACGCTGTCGGTGGCGATCCTGATTTCACTCGTCTTGTCGCTGACGACAACGCCGATGATGTGCGCGCGCCTGTTGAAGCCGCAGGCCGAGGGCGATCATGGCCGCCTGTATCACGCGAGCGAGCGTGTGTTCGCGTGGATTTTACGGGGCTACGAAAAGACGCTCGGCTGGGCGTTGCGCCACCCGCGCTTCATTGTCACGATCCTGCTCGCGACGATCTGCTTCAACGTCTATCTCTACATCATCATTCCAAAGGGCTTCTTCCCGCAGCAGGACACGG
>JANXRI010000363.1 GCA_025353085.1 Betaproteobacteria bacterium | reverse complement strand
TATGCGACGCTCATCAAGGCTGCCGATATCCGGCCCGAATGAATCAACTCTTTTGAACGGGAAACGCCATGTCCGATTTCGATGCTTCAAAGCTGACCCAATTGGAGCAATACAAGCTGCTAATCGGCACCGTCACGCCGCGGCCAATTGCGCTTGTCACCACACTCGGCAAGACCGGACCCAACGCCGCACCGTTCAGCTTTTTTAACGCGGTCGGCTCAGACCCGGCCATGCTGTGCTTTTCTGTCGGCAACAAACAAAGCGGCGCTAAAGACACCGTCGAGAATATCCGCGAGTGCCCCGAGTTCGTTGTTCATATCGTAAGCGACGCAATCAAAGACCAGATGAATGTCTGCGCGGTTGATTATGCGCGCGGCGTCAACGAACTCGAAAAGGCCGGCTTCACTGCGGTGCCCTCGAAAGTGGTACGCCCGCCGCGCATCAAAGAAGCGCCGGTCGCGATGGAATGCAAACTCGTGCAGATCATCGAACTCGGCCGCCGTCCCAACCATCTAGTCATAGGCGAGGTGGTGTGGTTCCATTACGACGACGGACTCGTCAACGATCGCTATCACGTCGACGTGGGTCGTGTGAATCCAATCGGCCGCCTCGCCGGCAAGGGCGGCTACACGCGCATCACCGATCGATTCGAGATGCCGCGCCTTCCGGGCGGTTCGCCGGAGTGAGTGGTCGAAGTGCGCTGGTCTTGTGTCGCGCTGTTCATGTTTGCGCATATCGCACAGGCGCAACAATATCCGACAAAGGCGATACGTCTTATCGTGGGGTTCGCACCAGGCGGCGTGACTGACATCGTCGCGCGCGCACTAGGCCAGAAACTCTACGAGCGTCTCGGTCAGCAAGTCGTGGTCGACAATCGCGCCGGCGGCAGCGGCACCATTGCGGCCGTGATGACCGCCAAAGCGCCGCCCGACGGTTATACATTGCTCATGAGTTCGGTCAGCACGATGGCGACCAATGTGAGCACCGTTGCCAGGCTGCCCTATGATCCGCTACGCGATTTCGCGCCCGTCACGCTCGCGCTCGTGACGCCTTATCTGGCGACGGTGCAGGCATCACTGCCCGCCAACAACCTGCGCGAGTTCATCGCATTGGCAAAAGCAAAGCCGGGTCAGTTGAATTTCGGCTCTTCGGGCACCGGTGGCGGCGCCCATCTCGCGGTCGAACTGTTAAAGACAATGGCGGGCATCCAGCTCACGCATGTTCCGTATAAAGGTTCGTCGCTGGCGTTAAACGATTTGCTCGGCGGCCACATACAGCTCACGTTCAGCCAGCCGCCGATCGTATTGCCGCATATCCGAAGCGGCAAACTTAAAGGGCTCGCCATCAGTAGCGCGCAGCGGCTAGCCGTGTTGCCGGAATTTCCGACGATTGCCGAGGCGGGCCTTGCAGGTTATGCGGCAACGTCATGGCAGGGTATCGTCGCGCCGGCAGCGACGCCGCGTTCGATCGTGATGACGCTCAATGCTGAAATCAGGCGCGCACTGCAACTGCCTGAAATCGGCGCGCGGCTGGCGGCGGAAGGCTCGGAAGCCGGCAATACGACACCGGAAGAATTCGGCGCTTACATTCGCCGCGAGATTGCTAAGTGGGCGGGGGTCGTCAAAACGTCAGGCATCAAAACTGACTGATAGCGGTTTAAGCAGCACGGCATTCAGCCCAAGTGGGCATAATGTAGCGCTGATCGGGGAGCGAAATGAATAAACGCCGGAAACTTTTTATCGCCTTGGGCGCGAGCGCGCTTGCCATGCCTGCGCGATTGTTTGCGCAAAAACCGGCGAAAGTCTGGCGCATCGGCTTTCTTTCGCAGCGTCACCTCGAATTCACCGATGCGGATTATTACGTCGGGCCTTTTACCCAGGGCCTGCGTGAGCTTGGCTATGTCGAAGGAAAAAATCTCATCATCGAATGGCGCTCGGCGGAGGGAAATTCGGAGCGTCTGCCCGGCTTGGCTGCGGATCTGGTGCGGTTAAAAGTGGACGTGCTTGCCACGGCCGGCACGCCTGCTGCGAGGGCGGCGCAGAAAGCGAGCGGCACAATACCGCTCGTGATGATCACCGTCGGGAATCCGATTGGTGACGGCCTTGCGCAGAGCATGGCGCGGCCGGGCGGCAATAGCACCGGACTTACCAATTTGACTACAGACCTCGGGCCCAAGCTTCTCGAGATGCTGCTCGCGATGGTGCCAAAGCTATCCTGTGTCGCGGTGCTCGTGAATCCCACCAACTCGTCGATTACCATGTTGTTAAAGCATGTTCAGCTTGCCGCGCAAAAGGTCGGCGTAAAAATCGTGGCTGTCGAGGCCGCCACACCGCCGGAAATCGTGAATGCATTCGCGGGAGCGGTCCGCCAGAAGGCAGGCGCGATGATCGTGTCACAAGAGGCGTTATTCCAGCAGCAAAAAGCTCAGATCATAGAGTTGGCGGCAAAACACCGGCTGGCATCGATCGGCGGCTATAGCGAATATGTCGAAGCCGGCGGGCTTATGAGCTACGGGCAGAACATCCGCGAAAATTTTCAGCGCGCTGCGACATACGTCGATAAGATTTTGAAAGGCGCGAGTCCCGGGGACATCCCAATGGAACAACCGACCAAATTCGAACTATTCATTAACCGCAAGACCGCCAAGACGCTGGGCCTCGCCATTCCGCGATCATTGCTGATCAGCGCGGCCAAAGTGGTCGAATAATTTAGCGGTATATGCGGCCGGTCAAGATTATTCGAGCGCACGCCCGACGTTCTGACGATCTGCGCTTAGCGGGCGATATCTTTGCTGATCAGGGCAGCAAACGGTTCCGGTGAAC
The DNA here is from genome assembly GCA_025353085.1 of Betaproteobacteria bacterium. Lineage (GTDB taxonomy): Bacteria > Pseudomonadota > Gammaproteobacteria > Burkholderiales > SG8-41 > PALSA-1004. The sequence continues at coordinate 1,702 of JANXRI010000363.1, read as the reverse complement.
TGCCGACGATGTTGGCGCCGAGCGGCGTGCCTGCACTACGATGCTAGTCATTGCCACGACCAGAAGTCGTCGCGTTCTTTCATGAATGTATTCGCGAGCACCATCTTGTGCACTTCAGATGCGCCGTCGACCAGCCGCGCCTGCCGGGCGTAGCGATAGATCCATTCAAGCGGGGTGTCGCCCGAGTAGCCGCGCGCGCCGTTTAACTGGATGGCCGTGTCGACTGCGTGATGCAGCACGTCCGCAACGGCGACTTTTGCCATCGACACTTCCTTGCGCGCATAGTCGCCGCGATCCAGTTTGTCGGCCGCGCGCATCACGAGCAGGCGGCCGATTTCAATTTGCATCGCCGCATCGCCGAGCAGCCACTGCACGGATTCGCGGTCAGCAAGCTTGATGCCATGGCTGCTGCGTTGCTCGACATAATCGGCCGCGATTGCCATCGAGCGCCGTGCGAGCCCGAGCCAACGCATGCAATGCGTGAGCCGCGCGGGGCCCAGTCGTATCTGCGTGTACTTGAGCCCGTCACCGACATTCATCAGCCGGTTTTCGTCGGCGATTTCGAGGCCGTCGAATTCAAGCTCGCAGTGGCCGCCGTGTTCTTCCGGCCCCATGATTGGAATGCGGCGCACGATGCGCCAACCCGGTTGATCGCGGTCGAACAGGAATGCGGTCAAACCCTTGCGCTTGTCGTCAGAAGTTTTAGCGATCAGGATGAAGTGCTGCGCTACGCCGGCGCCGGTGATAAACCACTTGCGGCCCTGGATCATCCATTTGTCGCCTTGCCTGGTCGCCGTCGTGAGCATCATCGTCGGGTCGGAGCCCGCACCCGGAGCCGGCTCGGTCATTACAATCGATGAACGGACCTTGCCATCGATAACCGGCTGCAGCCAGCGCGCTTTCTGCGCATCGGTCGCCACTTTATTGAGCGAACGCATGTTGCCGTCGTCGGGCGCGGCACAGTTAAAAACCGCCGGGCCGAACAGCGAGTAATTCATTTCTTCATAGCAAGCGGCAATGCCAACCATGTTGAGACCCTGACCGCCGACGTCTTTTGGCATTTGCGGCGCCCACAACCCGTCGGCCTTCGCCTTCGCGCGCAATGTATCGAGCAGGTCGAGACGGATGTTCTCGTGATCGTCAAACGACGCCGGGTCCCGTTCGAGCGGCAGCACGTGCTCAGCGACGAAATCGCGATAGCGTTGGCGGAAGTTTTCTACTTGAGGCGGCAGCGTAAAGTCCATAGGGAGCTCTTTAGGATTGAGGATCTAGGATTGAAGATTGCAAATGACGATTTAGGATTAAGCATTCAGGATTGAGGACTGAGGATTTAAAACTGCGCAAAAAATATTCGGGCTCTACACCTCAATCTTCGATCTCCAATCCTCAATCCTGCCTTTTCGCGTGCTCGCGCAAGACGAATTTTTGAATTTTACCGGTCGCGTTTTTCGGCAGATCGCCAAAAATTATTTTCTTCGGTGCTTTGAAATGCGCGAGCAGGCTGCGCGCGTGGGCGATGAGTTCGGCTTCACTGCATTCAGCGCCCGGTTTTAGCGTTACGTAGGCGAACGGCACTTCGCCCCACTTCAGATCAGGCGCGGCGACGACCGCCACTTCCAGCACCGCGGCATGCGCAGCGATGGCCCGCTCGACTTCGATCGATGGCACATTTTCGCCGCCGGACAGGATGATGTCTTTTGAG
>JANXRI010000362.1 GCA_025353085.1 Betaproteobacteria bacterium | reverse complement strand
TGCTCATGTCGGCTGCCATGCCAAACGCGTCGCCGCCCGCGCGCTTGATTTCCGCGACGGTCTTTTCAACGCGTTCGGCATTGCGCGCGCAAATGGCGACTTTCGCACCTTCGCGCGCGAATTCGATTACGCTGGCTTTGCCGATTCCTTCAGTGCCGCCAGTGACGACGGCGATTTTGCCTTTCAATCCCAATTCCATTTTGTACTCCCTCCCACATTTTTGATTAACCGGATATTACCCGGGTTTGATGCCTTGCATTTTTATAACCAGGGTGCCTGTCTATAATCGTCCGCATGCCTCGGGGCCGCTGTAAGCGATAACCGCCACGCCGCGTATGACAATGTCCAGACTGGCGTAATCATTTTTCCTACGCAGAACAATAATAATAAAACAATATTTTCGCACGAGTCCTCGATTGCCGAAGCGCGCTTTCAAGCATACTATTGACTCAGCTTCTCGCTGCGTAACTGGAGATTTTAATCATGTTGCTCCGCCTTGCACCAATCGGCATTGATCGTTCTAAATTTTCGTATGACAAACTGACGTTCATCGTTAGTGGTTGGCTGTTCATCGCCGCCTGCCTGTGTTTCATGTCCACTCATGTGCGAGGCGCCGAGCCGCCGCGTGCAGGCGCCCGCGAGCCGCTGACAGTCGACGCGTTCTCAGTCGTCAAGGTGCGCGTGAAGGCAGTCACCGACGCGCGCAGCCGCAATACGCTGGGTGGCGACCGCGAAGGCACGGGCATCGTCATCGATTCGAGCGGTCTCATTTTGACGATTGGTTATCTCGTGCAGGAAGCAGACTCGGTCGATATATCAACCGCTGACGGGCGCGGCGTGCCTGCGAGCGTGATCGCTTACGATTACTCTACGGGCTTCGGCCTGCTGCGCGCGGCGAAACCGCCGTCGGTCAAACCGATTGCGTTTGGCGATTCGGCGACGGTACCCGAGCGTGAACCGGTACTCATAGTCGGCTTCGACGGCGTCGCGCCTGCATTCGTCGTGTCGCGCCGGCCGTTTGCTGCTTATTGGGAATATCTGCTCGACGAGGCGATCTATACCGCGCCAGCGACCGTCAACTGGCAGGGCGCCGCGCTCATCAACAAGGAAGGCAAGCTGCTGGGAGTCGGTTCGCTGGTGGTCGGTGATGCGCTGGGCGGCAGGGGCCAGGTGCCGGGCAATATGTTTGTGCCGATCGATTTATTGAAACCGATATTGGGCGATTTGATTGCGCAAGGCCGCACTTCGTCTAAACCGCGGCCCTGGCTCGGCGTCAACACGCAGGATCTGCAAGGCAAATTGCTCGTCACGCGTGTCTCGCCCGACAGTCCGGCCGAGCAGGCGGGCCTCGCGAACGGCGATATCATCCTCGGCATACGCGGTGAGTTAGTCAAAGGACACACCGATTTTTATCGCAAGCTGTGGGCGAGCGGGGATGCCGGCACGGACGTGGTGCTGGATGTGCTCAAAGGCGTCGAGGTCAAGAAGCTCGAGGTGCACTCGATGGATCGCGAAAAATATTTGCGCCCGAAGCCGACTTATTAGTTGGTGGTATTCCCGGCGTGCCAGTGGCCCACGGCCGCGGCCATGTCGTCGAGCGATGCGCACACCCTGATGCCAGCGCGTTCGAGCGCAGCTTGTTTCGCCGCGTATCCGCCGTGGCTGCCATGCACCAACGCGCCTGCATGCCCCATGCTGACGCCTTCGGGTGAACTTTTCCCGGCGATCAGCGCGAAGACTGGCTTGGCAAATCGCAGTGTCGCGACGGTCGCGGCAAATTCTTCTTCCTCGTTGCCGCCGATTTCGCCAATAATCAGCAGTGCCTTGGTTTGCGTATCCTGCGCGTAGAACGGCAAAAGCTCGCCGAAACGCGTGCCTTTTACCGGGTCGCCACCCACACCGATCCACACCGAGGCACCGATGCCGTGTTGGGCGAGGCGGTAACCGGCTTCGTACGACAGCGTGCCGCTTTTCGACATGATGCCGAGCGGACCGGGCAGCAATGCGCTGCTCGGCAGGAACCCGAGTTTGGCCGCACCCGGCACGGCCATACCCGGCGTCGAGGCGCCGATCCAGATTGCGCCGGCTGCGCGCGTGAGCCGGCGCGCAGCAAGCGCGTCATGCACCGGCATGCCTTCGGTCGGCGTGACGATGAGTTTGATGCCCGCCTCTACCGCGTCGCGAATCGCGTCAAGGAGCTGCATTGCGCCAACGAAGAGCACGCTGGCCGTCGCGCCGGTTGCGGCGACCGCCGCACCGCAGTCGCTGAATACGGGCACCCCGTCGACATCGGAAGCGCCGGCTGTGGGCGACACGCCCGCGACGATGTGCGTGCCGTACTCGCGCATGAGTTTGGTGTGCTGGCGACCGGCGCGGCCGGTGATACCTTGCACCAGCACCCGCGTGGAGCGATCGATGCGAACATCCATCATGCCCGCTGCTCCGCAAGATGCCGCTTGACCCTGACCACCGCCGCTTCGAGTTCAGTCTCCACGGCGATGCCCGCATCGCCCAGCACCTGTTGCGCGGTTTCGATGCCATTGCCGATGAGGCGGGCGACGACCGGGACTTTCAGTTGCGGCGCGCGCGCGATGGCGGCAAGCAACAGGCGCGAAAATTCGCCCAGATCGGTGATGCCGGCGAAAACATTGACGAGTATCACCTTGATATGGCTGCCTTCGGCGATCCAGTTCAATACGTGCACGAGCCGCGCCGGATCTCCGCGCAGGCCACCGGTGCGCACGTCGAGGAAATTGTAGGGCTTGAGTCCCGCCGCCCGCAGTTCATCGATCAGCATCATCGAAAGTCCCGCGCCCGTAGTGAGCAGGCCGATGTCGCCCGCGCTGTCGACCACCACGTAATCGCACCCATGCTCCGCTTTCAGCGCAACTTCGGTGTACGCGTGCGCGCGTGCCGCCAGCAACGCGCGCAATGCGGGCTGGCGTTCGAGCGCATTGTCGTCGGTGATCATCTTGGCGTCGCCGGCGACCCACGAGCCGTCGGCGCGCACGAACAATGGGTTGATTTCGAGCAGCGTGCATTCGTAAGCGAAAAACGGTCGCGCCAGCGCTTCACCCGCATTGATCAGCGCGCCGCGCACCGGCTCCGCGAGGTTCGCGCACAAACTGCGCACGCCGGCGCTGATGGCGGCGGGAGTGGGATCGCATAGCATGCTGTGCACGATGCCGGGCTGAGTCGAGAGCGTTTCAATGTCGACGCCGCCCTGCGGCGCGACCAGCACGCGCACGCCGGCTGCTGCGGCGTCCACCATCAGGCTCAGATACGTTTCCCGTGCGCTGCCAATCTGCTGCTCGATCCGGCAGCCGCGCACCGGCAGCTCGCGGATCAGTTTGCGCGAGATGTCGGCGACCGCGGACCGGGCGTCATCCAATGTCGCAGTTTTGCGTATGCCGCCGGCTTTGCCGCGGCCGCCGACGGCAAGTTGGGCTTTGACGACCCACGGTCCGGGTGGCAGGGATGGTAAGACGCCGCCGTCTTCTACCAGCACGCCGGCGGGTGTCGGTATGCCAGCCGCGGCGAGCAGTTCTTTCGCATCGTGTTCGAACAGATACATGGCGCCTGGATTCCTTTGCAAGTGAGCACGACTGATGCGGTGAGTAGCAACGGCTATCCGGATTTTCTGCGAACTTGCGCGCGGGTGGAAAAATCCGCCAGCCGCGCCAGCAAAGGCGCGATGTCGGGCATGCCATCGATATCCATTATTGCATTCCCGAGTTTGTTCGCCGCCGTGGCATCGAGGCCCGCCAGCCGCACATTGGCGTCGAACTTGGCGCGCAATTCATCCGCCGACAGCGGATTGTCGGGGTGCCCCTTGGCGTGGGTTTCGCGCACCTCGCGCGTGCCGAACGCGCCATGCGCGCGCAAGGTGCAGCCGCCGATATCGCGTTGCGCAGCCGCAGTGTCCGTGGTGCAGGTAATGCGCGCGATCAACGCTTGTACTGGCGGCGACGGCGGTATTTCTTCAAGCAACTGACGCGGCGTGAGTTCGCCGTGCACGAGCGTTACGGCCACCGCCCAGTGCACGCTGAACTGCGCGGCAACGCGGGTTGCCGGCGCGAGCCGCGCGGGTGTGGCGCGCGCCACGACATCATGGGCCTGCGGGCCGATGACGAGTTCCAGTCGTTCGACCTGATTTACCGCGGCACCGAGCATGGCGCGCAATCGCAATGCCGCGCTGATCGCCGGGTGTGTCAGGCGGCAGGTCGGATAGGGTTTGAACGACAGACGATCGATTTCGAACTGCGTGCCGAGTTCCGCCATTGCGCGTGCGGAATCGAACGCTCCATGCAGATAGACGCGGTTTAGTCCGTCCTCGCCGGAGAGCGGCTGCTGTACGCCATCGAGTCCCGCGGCGGCCATTTGTGCCGCCAGCAAGGCATTGGACGCCGCAAATCCGGGCTGCACGTGTTTGGTCGTAGCACTCTCGCGTGTCGACTGATGGTTACCGCTGGCCATGCAATAGACTATGCCAAATGCATGCTTGATGATCGCGCGGCGCCGGTCGATGAGCGCAGTCGCCGCGAGAGTCGCGCCAAAATGACCGAGCAATGCGGTATAAATCCAGCCACCCTCGACGAGATTGAGCCGCGTGGCAACGCCCATGCGGCACGTGAGTTCGATACCAAGCAGCACCGCTTCGCACAGCTCGCTCCCGCTAACGGTGTCGCACCGAACGCCGCGCAGGCCGGCGGCCGCCAGTGCCGCGGGAATGGTCGCCGAACCGGCATGCAACACCGCCTCGTCGTGAGTGTCGTCGAACTCGAGGACGTGTCCGTAGTAGCCGTTGCACAGTGCGGCCAGATGCGCGGGTGCGCGCGGGCCGCCGATGATCGCGGCATCCGGCCGGCCATCGATGTCAATGAGCACCTTGAGCCACGCCGGCACGCCGGCGACCGCGCGGCCCGCAATCGCCGCGCCGAGATAATCAAGCAATTCGCAGCGTACACCCGCGCGCGTGCGCTCAGGCAGCGTGTCCCAGCGCAGTTCCTGCGCCCACTCCGCAAACGCATCAAGTACGGGTTCTGCGCCCTGTGCCGAGCCTTGCATCAGGCACGCTTTCCCTGCGCAAAACGCTTGAGACCAGCCTCGCGTTCAGGCGAACCTGTCGCAATCTGAAGCAGGCGGTCTTCAAACTCGACTCCAGTCGCGAGCGGGGTCGAGAGCGCGTGCCGCAGTGCTTCCTTCGCGCATGCGACCGCCGCAGCCGGCTGCGCCGCGAGCAGGCGCGCGGCGTCGAGCGCGCGGTGGAGAACCTCGGCGCGCGGCACGCGATGCGTGGCAAGACCCATGTCAAGCACTTCCTGTGAACTCAGGCGCTGGCAACCAAGCACGATCCAGCGCGCGCGTACCGGCCCGACCAGACGCGGCAAAAGTTGCGTGCCCCAACCGCCGGGTATGCCGCCCCACTGGATTTCAGGCAGCCAGCACTGTGCGTTTTCGCTGATGACAACGGCATCGGCGAGCATCAAGAGCTCGAAACCGCCGCCTGCCGCATGTCCGTTGGCGGCAACCACCAGCGGCTTTTGCAGCATGAACAGATCGTTCCAGAATTTCATGAGCGGGCGCCGGATTTCCCAGTCCTTGCCGGGATTGGCGGTGCGCTCCTTCAAGTCCGCGCCGGCGCAGAATACCTTGTCACCGCTGCCCGTGAGTACTAGCGCACGCACTGAGTCGTCGCGGGCCACCACGGCGATCGCATCGCTCAGTTCGCGCACCGTGGTGCTGGAGAGCGCATTGGCCGCCGCCGGCCGCGCGAGCGTGACGAGCGCAATGTTGTCGCGTCGCTCAGCGGTAATGTCCGTGTACGCCGGCCACTGGTTATCCATATTCGCTCCTTTGCGTCGGCGATGCCGCGAGTTTACAGTCCGTTCATTCCGGAAATGCCGGTGACAAGGTCCATGTTTTTCACCAGGTGGCCGCCGACGAAATTGCGCAGGGTTTCGGTAGTGCCGCCGCCGAGGCTGCCGAAACGCGCGCCGCGAAAGAGGCGCGAGACCGCAAACTCGTCGGTGTAACCATAGCCGCCGTGCACCTGCACTGCCTCGCTGGTGACGCGGATCGCCATTTCATTGCAATAGATCTTGGCCATCGCGGCCAACTTGCGGTCCGGAAATTTGTCGCCACTCACGGCGGCGCGATAGAGCAGGCCGCGGGCGGCCTCGATTTCTATGTACATGTCGGCGGCTTTCCAGCGCATGCCCTGAAAGTCCCCAATGCGTTGGCCGAACGCCTTGCGGTCGCGCATGTAGCGGATCGCTTCCTCAAGTCCGCCCTCGGCCAGCCCCAGACATACGGCAGCGTTAAGGCAACGCTGTGTGTTAAATGCGCTCAACAGCGTTTTCATGCTGTTTTCGTGCAGGATCAGGTTATCGAGCGGCACTTCGCAGTTGTCGAACACCACATCGCACAGGTATTCGCCGCCCATGGTGTGGTAGGTCGGTTTGGCGGTGAGTCCCTTGGTGCCTTTGTCGACCAGCACGCAGCCGATGCCGGCGGCGCCGGGCACGCCGTTGACGCGCGTAAATACTATCAGCACATCGGCGATATCAGCGCGGCTGATGAGCGTTTTGGCGCCCTTGACGATCACGCGGTCGCCGACGACCTGCGAGTTCGTTTTATAGTTGGGCACGTCGGTGCCGGCGTCGGGTTCTGTCAGGCAGATCGCCAGGAGGCCGGTGCCATTGGCGACCTTGGGCAGGAATTTGCGCTTGAGATGCTCCGGCGCGTAATTGCCGATGATGCGCGCCTGCACACCGATTTCGCCCAGCGCCGCCAACGCGGTCGCGTAACAGGCTTTGCCGATTTCCTCGAGCACCAGCACGGTATCCAGCACACTTGCATTCATGCCGCCGTACTCGTGTGGTACCGCCATGCCGAGCACGCCGATGTCGGCGAGCGCCTGCATGCTCGCATAGGGAAAATCGCCGTTCAGCCACTTGATGGCATTGGGCGCCAGCACCTTATGGCGCACCTTGCGCACCGTGTCGACCATTTCGCGCTGTTCGTCTGTGAGACTGAAATCCATGCTGCAACTCCCGGGTGTGGATGATGGTGGTGAAAGTACGCGCTCTACGGAGCGCGGATGCCTGCTGCGCGCGCAATGCGGCTCCACTTGGCAATGTCGGTGGCGATGATCTTGCCGAATGCCTCGGGGGATGCGATGACTGGTTCGGCGGCTTCCGCAGCCAGGCGCTTCGCGCTGTCCGGGTCGCGCAGAACGAAGCCGATGTCCGCATTGAGCCGCGCCACCAGCGCGGGCGCCATATTGCGCGGGCCCAGGATGCCCCACCAGATGCTGCCGTCATAACCGGTGACGCCTGCTTCCGAAATCGTCGGCACATCGGGCAGCGTTGACGTGCGCTTGGCGCCGCCGACGCCGAGAGCTTTCAGTTTCCCGTTGCGGATGTGCGGCAGGGCCTGGATCAGCGTGCTGATCAGCACTTCAACCTGGCCCGACATCACGTCGATCATCGCCGGACCGCCGCCTTTGTACGGCACGTGCACGAGGTCGATTCCCGCCATCGACTTGAAGAGTTCGCCGCCGAAATGATTAAATCCGCCGATTCCCGACGACGCATAGTGCAGATAACCTGGTTTCGCCTTGGCCAGCGCAATCAGTTCTTTAACGGAGTTGACCGCCAGCGACGGCGAGACTGCGAGCAGGTTGGGGCCGGTGCCGATCAAAGCGATCGGCGTGAGCGATTTAATCGAATCGTACGGCAACTGATGGATTGCCGGGTTCATCGAGAATGTCGTGGAGACGACGAGCAGCGTGTACCCGTCCGGCGGCGCTTTGGCGACGAGCTCGGTGCCGATGATGCCGTCGGCGCCCGCGCGGTTGTCGATCACACATTGCTGGCCCATACGTTCAGTGAGCTTCTGTCCCATGAAGCGGCCAAGGATGTCGTTGCTGCCGCCGGGCGGAAACGGCACGACGATGCGCACCGGGCGCGTCGGGAAAGTTGTGGCCGGCTCGCTTGGCGCAGCGCTTGCGCACGACACGTAAAGCAGGGCAATCGCGCAAGCCGCGGCAGCGCCGTGCGATGCAGCCAGAAATTGGGCTTCGTGTTGCGACAATGACATGGGCGGTAAAGCGTGCGCGGAATTGCGCGTCGCGGAGTTGGCGGGAGCGCGAATTATACGTGCGGCCGCCGGCGCGCGGCAACGCGGGCACGGCGGAATTTGCTGTGACCGCGATGCGGGCGGTATAAAATGCGGGCCTTTCGCGTGGCGTCAATCCCAGATCGACACTCGCGCCAACGGGTTTATTTACCGCACCGAAATGAGGAGTCGTTTTAATGAGCATTGAGCAAGCGGTGGCAACGACGGGGCAGGAGCATTGGACCAAAAAAGGCAACGTCAAACTGTTTTTGTGGGAGAAGCGCACGACTGCCAAGCCGGTGCGCGGCACCATCCTGTTCGTGCACGGCTCGTCGATGGCATCGACTCCCACTTTCGATTTGCAGATGGCCGACCGTCCCTATTCATCGGCGATGGATTTTTTTGCGGCCCAGGGCTACGACACCTGGTGCTTCGATATTGAAGGCTACGGGCGTTCGGACAAGTCGCGCGACATCAATTGCGATATCGCCAACGGCGCCGACGATGCGGCGGCCGCGACCGATTACATTATGAAAACCCGCGGTGTTAAGAACTTTCTCGTCTACGGCATTTCGTCGGGCGCGCTACGGGCGGCAATGTTTGCCGAGCGGCATCCCGGGCGCGTTGTGCGGCTCGCGCTCGATGCGTTCGTGTGGACGGGTAAGGGCAGCCCCACGCTCGACGAGCGGCGCAAGAAACTGCCGCAATTTCTAAAGATGAACCGGCGGCCGATCGATCGCGCGTTCATGCACAGCATATTCGAGCGCGATCACGCGGGTTGCGCCGAGCCGAGAGTCGTCGAAGTATTCGCCGACGCGGTTCTCGCACTCGACGATTCGATGCCCACGGGGACTTACGTCGATATGTGCTCGAAGCTGCCGGTCGTCGATCCGGCAAAAATCACCGTGCCGTCGTTGATCATGCGCGGCCAGTTCGACGGCATCGCGAGCTTCGACGACCTGCTCGAATTTTTTAAACGCCTGCCGAATCCCGACAAGCAGTTCACGGTGATGTCCGGAATCTCGCATGCGAGCTTTCAGCAGATCAACTACGAGATGGTGTATCACATCCTGTTGTCGTTTTTCTCGCAGCCCGCGCCGATCTACCGCGCTTGAACTGCGTTTTGTGGACGAATTCAGGGCGTCTTGCGCCGCTGGCATCGGTGCTCATATTGATGGCAGCACGCCCGCGGAGTCGGCCGCCCACTAACGGCGCGAAATCGCCAGTTATGCGACGCTCATCAAGGCTGCCGATATCCGGCCCGAATGAATCAACTCTTTTGAACGGGAAACGCCATGTCCGATTTCGATGCTTCAAAGCTGACCCAATTGGAGCAATACAAGCTGCTAATCGGCACCGTCACGCCGC
>JANXRI010000331.1 GCA_025353085.1 Betaproteobacteria bacterium | reverse complement strand
CGAACGATTTCACCGCGTGCTCGGCACCGGTGCCGAAGGTTGTGGCTTGGGGCTTGCGATCGTGCGCGAAATCGCCCAGGGACATAACGCCGAGGTGCGCTTGATGTCGGGGGCGCAGGGCATCGGCACGCGTATTTATATTGTTTTCCCGCGCGCCGCCTGAAATCTCACGCTTTACTCCATCTCAGATGCGGATTGCAGAACGCTACACCGGGACGGCGATTGGGCTGCATTGGCTCATCTTTGCTTTGATCGCAGCCGGCTTCGCGCTGGCTGTTTATATGGTCGACTTGCCCTTGTCGCCGCTCAAACTCAAATATTTCGCATGGCATAAATGGCTCGGCGTCACGGTGTTCGCGCTCGCGCTTGTTCGCATTGGATGGCGGCTTACTCACCGGCCGCCTCCACACGAAGCGGCGATTGCGCGATGGCAACGCAGCGCGGAGGGCGCAATGCATGTAGTCCTTTACGCAATGATTGTAGTCATTCCTCTCACAGGCTGGCTTTACAGTTCAGCGGCCGGCGTGCCGACGGTTTATCTTTCTGTCATGCGGCTGCCCGACCTGCTGGTCAAAGACTACGCACTTGCCGAACTATTGAAAGCAGTTCATGTCACATTCAACTATATGCTGCTCGTGCTCGTCGTCATCCACAGTGCGGCCGCTTTGCAGCATCATTTTATTGCGCGCGATAATGTCTTCAGGCGCATGCTGCCCTGTATCAAACCGCGACGAGGAAACACCGGCAATGCGTAGTCTCAACCTTGTCTTGAAATTACTTGCCGCGGCGGCCATCGTACTGTGCGCGCTGCCGGTGGCTGCTCAGAGCGTGTTGTATGACAAGAGCCGCATCACGTGCGTCTCGCGCCAGATGAACGTGCCGGTCGAAGCTCGATTCATGAAATTCAGCGCGCAAATCGCCTTCGATCCGGCCCAACCCGCTAAGGGCAAGGCGCGCATGGACATCGATCTCGCCAGTTTCGACATCGACAACGCCGAGGTGAACGACGAGGCGATCGGCAAGCAGTGGTTCGATGCCCGCAATTATCCGACGGCGACGTTTGTCGCCGCGGTCATCAAACCGCTCGGCAGCGGCAGATTCGAAGTGCGCGGTCCGCTCACCATCAAGGGCCGCACTCACGAGGTCAGCGCGCCGTTCACCTACAAGGAAGAAGCAGGCGCGGCGATTTTTGACGGCGCATTTCCAATCAAGCGCCTTCAATACAATATCGGCGAAGGCGTGTGGAAGGACACCGACACGGTCGCGGACGAAGTGCAGATCAAATTTCACATCGTAGTGACTGCCGGCACACCGGCGGCAAAAAAATAACATCAACTCTCGGGGAAAACCATGTTTCGAATAATTGCCGCGATCGCTCTTGCATTGGGTTGCGCATTTTCGGCCGCCGCTCAGGACGTTTACGTTGGCGACCCGGCGCACACCTACGCATTTTTCGAAACAGGTCATCTGGGCATTTCATGGATACGCGGCCGCTTTAACAAAACCACCGCGGCGAAAGTCGTGCTCGACCGCGCCGCCAAAAAAGGCAGCATCGACGTGGTGATCGATACCCGATCGCTCGACACCGGCCATGCGGGACGCGACAAGCATGTGCGCGGCGCGGATTACCTTGACGTCGAAAAATTTCCGGAGATCGTCTTCAAATCGAACAACCTGCGTTTTAGTGGCGACAACCTGACCGGCGCCGATGGTGATCTGACGATCATGGGCGTCACGCGGCCGGTGAGCCTCAACGTAACCTCGTTTCGCTGCATCCAGCACCCAGTCAACAAACGCGAGATGTGCGGCGCCGACGGCTCGCTCGCAATAAAGCGCTCGGAATGGGGCATAAGCCGCGGCGCAACCGGCATCGGCGACGACGTAAAAATCGCCATTCAGATCGAAGCGCATAAGGAGTAAATCGCATGAAATTCAAATTAGTCTGCGCGGCAGTCGCCGCCACCCTCTCACTCTCAATCGCCGGCTGTTCCAGTACGACCGAAGGCGGCGTGGTGGGCGGCCAAAGGCGCCAGCTCTTGCTCGTGTCGTCGGAACAGCTCGATCAAATGGCGACGCAGGCTTACTCGCAATTGCGCGCCCAGGCGTCGCAGAAAGGCGTGCTCAACACCGACCCCGCGATGACGCAGCGCGTGCGCGCGATCGCAAGCCGTATTGAACCGCAAACACGCGTGTTCCGCGCCGATGCACCGAATTGGAAATGGGAAGTCAACGTCATCAACAGCAACGAATTGAATGCGTTTTGCATGCCCGGCGGCAAGATCGCGTTTTATTCCGGCCTCATCAGGCAGCTCAATCTAACCGACGATGAAATTGCGGTCGTGATGGGACATGAAATCGCGCACGCGTTGCGCGAGCATTCGCGCGAGCAGGTCTCGCAGGCGATTGCGGCACAGAGCGTCATCGGCGTGGGCGCGGCGCTGCTCGGGCTCGGCGAAGGGTCGGCCAATCTCGCCGGTACCGCCTACGAGGCTTTGTTGGCGACGCGGTTCAGCCGGGTCGACGAGGCGGAGGCTGATCGCATCGGCCTCGAATTGACGGCACGCGCGGGTTACGATCCGCGCGCCGGTATTTCGATCTGGCAAAAAATGATGAACGCCAATAAGGGCGGCCGTCCGCCTGAATTTCTAAGCACGCACCCGGCGGAAGCCAATCGCATCCAGCAGATCCAGTCTTTACTGCCGGCGGTGATGCCGCTTTACGACCAGGCCCATCGTGACAGATAAACTGGTGGCAGATAGACCGGCTGGCGGCTACGTGCAGCTTGGCTCGCCCCCGGTACTGCGCTTCCAGTTCGTGCGAAAGTCAGTCAGGCTTTCGACAAATACAATCAGATCGTCAACTTCCTGCGCGGATAATTTAAGCGGCTTCAACAGCTGTTCGCCATCCGCATGCAGCCGGTCGGGGTTGATCTCCGAGTAATATCGAACCACTTCACGCAGCGTGCCGATCTGCCCGTTGTGCATGTACGGTCCAGTCAACGCCGCATTGCGCAGCGACGGCACTTTAAATTCACCGAAATTGCGCTGCACGAGATCAACGTGCCGGGTCGCGACCGCGGTGGTGCGCGCCGGATCGTCGTTATACGGTCCGAGCAGATTAAACCGGCTTTCTTTCAACTGGCGAATGCCCTCATAGCGCCCGGGATCGACGCGGTCCTTTGACGTGAAAAACGACACGCCCGTCGAGTGAAACTCGCCGTTGGTAAAACGCGGGCCGGTATGACACGTGCTGCAATTGCCTTTGCCGATGAAAATCTGCAAGCCGCGCTGCGCGGGCAGCGAGTAGCGTGCCGCGGCTGCGCGATCGCCGCGCGCAAGCGCATCGCGAAATTCATCGAATGCGGTGCGCGCGGCGACAATTGTCTCCTGAAAGGCAGCGAGTACTTTGCCCATGTCGACCAGCAACGTTTCATCGTCCGTGACTGTAGCAGGCGACTTGCCGAAAGTCCGCTGGTAGTGGCAGGCAAGTTCAGCGTCTTTGCGCAGCAGTTGCGCAACGTGCTGCGGCGTTGAGGCGAGTTCTTTGTCGTTAAGAATCGGTCGAATGCTTTGCGACCATAAACTGTCGGCGGCGCCATCCCAGCCGTACCAGCGGTGATACCGCGCGTTGACGAGATTGGGTGTGTTGCGGTCGACCGTCTGCATGCCTTCGCCGCGCACCAGGCCGTCGCTCCAGTCGCGCTCGGGCACGTGGCAGGAGCCGCACGAGAGTTTGCCGCTGCCGGACAAGCGGTTCTCAAAAAATAATTGTTCGCCGAAGTCGATCGCCGCGCGTTGGCCGGATACGCGATTGCTCGGGTCAGGCGACCACGCCTGCGGCCAGGGTCCGTGTTGCATGATGCGGCGCAGTTCACCCGCCGTGAAATCAAGCACACCGTTGTCGGCAGCAAGGCCCCACGATGGCAACGCGGCAATCGTGAGCACGCCAATACACAGTATTTTGCGGATCATTCAATCACCTCGCTTTGCGTTACGCGGTCGGTCCGGCCGGCCGCGCGCAGTTCGAATATAAAGTCCCAGCGGCCCGGCATATGCAACATCAAGCCGTCGGCGCGATAACGGCCAGCCGCCTCACGGCGGATACTGGGCTTGTAGTTCATGCCATGCCGATGCTCCGGCATCTGCGCATCCACACTAACGCTGTCGGGAAGCGGCGCGCCGGCATTGGCGCACACGGCAATCTCAAGCGAGAAATGCTTGCCCAGCGGGATTTCGGGCGGCGACGCGCGGTAAGCGAGCGTATAGCGGCCCGCCTCCAGCGTGCGCGTGCCGCCGCCGGATAACTCTGGCACGCAGCCATAGGCGGGCACTGCCAAAAGTGCAATGGCAAGTACTGCCAAAACGCGCTTAGTCATGGCTTACGCACCAGCATGTTGCCGAACAGCGTTTCGCCATTGCGCCATGCGATCGATTCAGCGGCATGCGGCGGCAGATCGGCGAGCCAGCGGCGTGCCACCGTCGCGTGTTCGCCGACGTAATGCCAGCGCTCGGGAACATACGTATCGGTGCCGAGCATGAAGCGCTCGGGGAATTCGATGAACAGCGCGCGCCATTCAGGATGTGGCCTTGCCGCCGGCGACATGATCGGTGCGAAACGCGAGATCGCACCAAAGATTTTTATGCTTGCGCAGCATTTCGCGCACGTCGTCGGCCCGCTCGAATCCCGAGTGCGCCCACAAAATTCTTGCAGCGGGGTCGTGACGGAACAATCTCTCGATCGCATCACGATCGGAATGTGCGTGCAGGAACAATCCGTATCGGCGCGCGAGTTGCACTACACGCTGGGGCACCGGCAAATCGGCATCGACGCCGTACAGATGAAATTCGCCGATTGCGGCGTAGCGGTATTTGACGAGCCGCTGTTCGAGGTAGGTGATGATTGCATCGTCGCGCACCCAGGTACTGATGTCGCCGCGTGCACGGTATCGGCGCAGCGAGGGCACAATCAGGTCGGGCGCCTCGGCGTACAGCTTTTGATTGCCATCGTCATTGGAGCTCGAGACCAGCGCACGTTTGACGCCCGCTTTTCGCACAAGCGCGATTGCCTCGGCCGGCGGCACCCGCTCCCATGCGTCGTGGCTGTAATGCAAGTGGGCGTCAAAAATCGGCAGGTCGGCAGCCGGCGTTGCCATGGCGGCGATAGCGAAAAACGCGCTGACAACTAGCATACGCATGCTCTGAAGCGACCCGTCATTGCCTAACCGCCATGATATCAAGCGGCGCGCCGAGGTGCGCGCGACGCCGTGAGACGTCAAGTCAGGTCATTACCGTCGAGAGCAAGCGCGCAGCTGCCGGAGCAACGTCGCCTTGCGCAGCTTCTTCCTGCTGCTGCAATGCCCACATTTCAGCGTAGACGCCGCTGCGCGCGAGCAGTTCGCGATGCGTGCCGCGCTCGACGATGCGGCCCGCGTCCATCACGAGAATCTGGTTGGCATCCATGACCGTCGACAGACGGTGCGCGATAACGAGCGTCGTGCGCCCTTTCGCGATCTGTT
>JANXRI010000326.1 GCA_025353085.1 Betaproteobacteria bacterium | reverse complement strand
GATGGTATCTACGACGTAAATGCCGTCAGTGGCAGTTACCGCGCCGGTGCGCACCACACGCCCGTCCGGCCGAAACCCGATTTGGGTTGCGAATGCGGCGGCCGGCGAAGTGCAAATGTAAATGGTGCCAGTGGTAAATCCGTCGAAACGTTTGAGCTCAAGATCGATGCCGGCGTCATAAGTGGCGTTATCATTCATGTCGGCATACAGCCGCCACCCGTTATTCCAGTTGGCGCCAAGTTTTCGCATGTATACGCGACGGCTTGTTTCGATTGCTTTGGCGCGAGCCAGCGAAATCTCCGAGGCGATGTCGGACGTTGCGGTGCGCACGCGTTGATCCGCCACGAACTCACCCATTGCCGGCACGCCGATCACGAGCATGATCGCGATGATGGTCACCACGACCATTACTTCGATCAGCGTGAAACCGCTCCAGCGCGAAGGGTCGCCACGCAAATTTATTGAGGCTGGCAATTTGCCGCTTCCCACGTGCAATCGCCAACGCCCGCGACCTGAATGTTGTAGGTAAGGTTGCCATCCGCTTCGCGCCAGCGTTGCTGCAGGTTGTTGAGCACCAGGGAGCCGTCATTCTGACTCGCCGGCGTGCTGCCGACGTTTGGAGTGAGCACGAGCATAAAGGTCGGTGGCGTGGCCGCGTTGTTGGTGTTGAACGGTTGGGTAAGCGTGTATTGCGCAGACACTTCAGGCGGGATTGTCCGGATGAGTATGCCGGCGCCTGCTACGGTCCCGATATCAGTCGCGTACTGGCGTTGATCCAGAAAAAACTGCTCCTGCGCTTGCGCCAGATCCATCAGGAACTGTTGCCCCTGCGAACGGATCCCGCGCACCTGGTAGCGCTGATACGACGGCAACGCAATTGCGACAAGTATCGCTATTACAGCAAGCACCATCATGAGTTCGATCAGTGTCATCCCTGAATTGCGTCGCATGCGCGTTCTCCCATAGACCATCGGCATCTTAATGACGGCGGCCTTCCAATGCCATGCGCAACCGATGAGCGGTCTGATCATTGGAACGAACGGGCAACCATAACGCGACGCTTGAGCGATTGATAACAAAAGCGTTTTTATGTGTTATCTGCTGCTCGGCAAGTGATATTTATCACGCGGACGTTTTGGGGTGCGTGCCCGACGTCCCGAATGCTGCTCATAGCGAGCATTCGCACAGTCATCTGACACCTCAAAGCTGACCGTTTACAACATGTTCACCCTATTTCGTGCGAAAAAAACCACTGCGTGAAGTCATAGTCGACCGGGATAGTCTTCGCCGATTCGAACGCCGACCCACAGTTTATTTTTACGATGTCGACACGGGTCAACTCGACTGATATTCGACGCCAGACATCAAGGTTGCCAGACTCCCGAATTACCACAAGGCGCTTAGGCTAAAAGAATAAATTTTCCCGCGCATTCAGGCTCGGTTAAAATAACGCCCTGCATGATAAAAACGCCGGAATAGCTCAGTTGGTAGAGCAGCGCATTCGTAATGCGAAGGTCGTAGGTTCGACTCCTATTTCCGGCACCACTTTTTAATCTTTTCCGCCCTACGTTATTTTTGCGGCAACTGTCGTTTTCCCGTTGAGTTCGCGGATGATCGCGTGAAGCGCACGGTCGAGATCTTCGTCATTGTTGAAGAACGACATTGAGACGCGCAGCGCGTTGTCTTTGACATTGACGACGATGCGTTGCTCGTGCAATTTCGCCTGCAGACCCTTCGCATCCGGCACTAATAAATTAACGATTTGGGCGCGCTCTTCCCATGCCGCAGGTGTCCGGGTGCGAAGCCCTGCTTTGTGCACCCTGTCAATGAATCGCGTGGACAACGCACGCACGCGCGCCTCGATGTTGGCGAGACCGATGGATTGTAAAAACTCGGCGCCGCGGCGCATCACGCGCAGTCCCAAAAAACTCGGATTGCCGCCTTCAAAGCGGTGCGCGTCGTGCACGTGGTCGAACTGTTTGTTGACGGCCGCGCCGACTACGCTCAGCGGCCGTATAAAGGGTGTGCGCAGGTCGCGAATGAGTTCGGCGCGGCAATAGAGAAGGCCGGTGCCGGTCATTCCCAAGAGCCCTTTGTGGCCGCCGATGGCGACCATGTCGGCGCCGAGTTCGGATAGCGGCGCTGCCAGTATGCCCACGCCCTGAACGCCGTCGACCACGAGACGTATATCGCGCTCCCGGCAGATTTTCCCGAGCGCCGGCAAATCGACACGATAGCCGTTGCCATAGGTCACATAAGCGCACGCGACGACACGGGTGCGGCCGTCGATTTTTTCGAGAAACGCATCAAGGGGCAGGCGCCCGTCGCGATGCTCGGCCAGTCGAATCTCGACGCCTTTCGCTTCCCAATGGCGCCATATCCACACGTTGTTCACATGTTCCATATTCGTGAGCACGATGTTGTCGCCTGCTCTGAGCTCGAACGCGTGCGCAGCGATGTTGAGACCTTCGGTGGTGTTCTTCATGAACGCGAGTTCGCCGGGTTGCGCGCCGAGCAGCTTCGCCATCAAATCGCGCGTCGCCTCCACATTTTCGCCCGACCATGCGTCGGCGCCCGCATTGTCGTAAATGTCGCGGCAATACTCCTGCATCGCCCACTCAACACATCGCGGTGGAATGGTCTTGCGCGCCGTGTCGAGATAAGTCCAGTTGGCCAGTGTGGGAAATTCACTGCGCAAGGCTGCCCAGTCCGGTGTGGTTTTCATAAATAATTAGTTTTTCCGTATGCGTTGATAGGAATATCGTTTCAATCCGGTTTGATCCGGGCTTGCTTGATGACCTGCGACCAGCGCACGAGTTCGCGCTTGATGTGGGCGGCAAACTCGGCTGGTGAGCCGCCTGCCGGTTCGGCGCCTTCGCTCATCATTCGCTCGCGCACGTCCGGCAGTTGCACGGCCCTGGCGATTTCGCGATTCAGACGGTCGATGATCGGTTTGGGAGTGCCGGCAGGTGCAAGCACGCCGTACCACGAAACGGTTTCATAGCCCGGCACGCCCGCTTCCGCGACCGTCGGCAAATCAGGCATCGCCGCTGAGCGTTTGGCGCTCGTCATCGCGAGTGGTCGCAGCCGCCCTGCGCGCACCTGCGGCAGCATGGCAACTGTGCTCGAAAACATCAGTTGCACCTGGCCGCTTAATAAATCGGTAAGCGCTGGCGACAAGCCTTTATAAGGCACATGCACCATGTCGGTCGCGGACATCATCTTGAATAATTCTGCCGCAAGATGGGATGAACCGCCCGTGCCGTTCGAAGCAAAGTTTAGTTGACCCGGCTTCGCCTTCGCGAACTGCACTAATTCTTTTACGCTTCTGACGGGCACAGCAGGATGCACGACGAGTATCAACGGCGCAGCGGCGATCAGACTGACCGGCGAAAAATCTTTAACCGGATCGTAACCGAGCTTGGGTTGCAGGTTGGGCAGAATGCCGTGACTCGCCACTCCGCCAAGAAATAACGTGTATCCATCAGGGACGGCATGCGCGGCCGTTTCAGCGCCGATCAGCCCGCCGGCGCCCGGTCGGTTGTCGACGACGAACTGCTGCCCGAGCGCGGCGGCGAGCTGGTTGCCGATCGTGCGCGCCATGGTGTCGTTGCCCCCGCCGGGGGGGAAGGGCACGATGAAACGAACCGGGCGACTCGGATATGGAGCGGGCAGGGCGGGCGCCTGTGCAAACGACTGCGGAGCCCCGCCAGCCGCCGCCATTACAGCGGCTACCATGGATAAGTGCAAGACCACGAACTTACAAGACGCCGGACATACCGCCGTCGAGATGCACGCTCGTGCCGGTCACATAACTTGCCGCCCCTGAGCACAGAAACACGATCACGTTGGCTGCTTCGGCCGCTTCGCCGAAACGGCCGAGCGGAATCGGTTTTGCTTCCCTGGCGTAGTATTCATCGGCGTTGAGGCCGAGTTTGGCGATGCGCCGCTCATGCTGACCCGATTTGATTTTGCCGATGCAAACGGTGTTGACGAGAATATTGTCGGCGGCAAATTCCTTCGACATCGCTTTGGTTAGCGCCAACCCGGCCGCGCGCGAGATCGTCGTGGGCATTGAACCCGCCCCCGGCTGCTTGGCGCTTGAAATTGTGATGTTAATGACACGCCCGCCGCCGCGTTTTTTCATGTGCGGCACCGCCAGACGCGTGCAGCGAATCGCGCCGAAAACCTTGAGTTCGATATCTGAACGCCAGGTGTCGTCGGTGATGTCGAGAAACGCGCCGCGCGCGGAAGTGCCTGCATTGTTGACGAGTATGTCGATCGCGCCATACTGTTTGACGACGGCGTCGATGAAGCGCTGGATATCTTCCATCTTGCTCATGTCGGCTGCCATGCCAAACGCGTCGCCGCCCGCGCGCTTGATTTCCGCGACGGTCTTTTCAACG
>JANXRI010000316.1 GCA_025353085.1 Betaproteobacteria bacterium | reverse complement strand
AATCACTCAATCACCGCAGTCCTTCGATCCAGCGCGCGTAGACGCCGTCGGCGACCGCGTGCAGGTCCGCAAGATGCCGATCCATTCCGGCCTTGATGGCCGCGACTGATTGCACCGCGGGACTTTGGCTGCGCTCGATTTCCCGCGCGCCTGACGAACACCACAATTCGATCATCTCCGGCGTCATCTCGATATGGCATTGCATGCCGAGATGCGGTCCCAGCGCAAACGCCTGATTCTCGCAATACGGATTGGTCAACACGCGCACCGCGCCCGGCGGCAGTGTAAATGTCTCGCCATGCCAATGGAATGAAGTGAACGCCGGCGCAGCGTGGCCGAACCACTGTTCAGCAACCGGCGTATCGACAACCGAAACGTCGCCCCAGCCGATTTCCTTAAGCGGATTGCGCGACACGGTGCCGCCGAGCGACTTCGATATCAACTGGCCGCCAAGGCAATGGCCGAGTACGGGAACATCCGCGGCGACGCTGTCGCGAATTAATTTCAATATCGGCGCGATCCACGGAATGTCGTCGTTGACGCTCATCGGCCCGCCCATGAAAACGAGGCCGCTGAAGGCGCGCGGGTCCGCCGGCACCGCTTCACCGGCATCGACGCCAATCAACCGCCAGGGAATCCGGTGATGGTCGAGATATGTGGCAAAATAACCCGGCCCTTCGGGGGGTGCGTGTCTAAAGATGGCAACCGGCTTCATGTGCGGAAAATAGGGAGAGAGTGTCGCGACGTGTTCACGACCATCAATCATACGTTAGCGGTTCTGTTTTTTCTATGGTTCGGCGCAAGTGCGCTCGCAACCGACGTCAATCTGAATGGCATCATCGGCAACAAGGCGCTGCTCGTCATCGACGGCGGCAAACCGCGGTGGCTCGCGGTCGGCGAATCTTCCCCTGAAGGCGTCAAGCTTGTCAGCGTTTCCGGCGAAACAGCGGTGTTCGAACTGGGCGGCCAACGCCAGACACTGAAAATGGGGCAGAGCGACCGCTTGAGCGCGGGCACGGCATCGGCCGGGGCCGGCACGCAAAGCGTCGTGCTGAGCGCGAGCGGCAACGGTCACTTCGTGACTGCCGGGCAAATCAACGGCCAGAGCGTGCAGTTCATCGTCGATACCGGTGCATCTTTCATCACGCTCGGCAGCAGCGACGCCAAACGGCTCAACATCAATTATCTCGGCGGGCAGAAGGTCGCGATGTCGACCGCCAACGGTGTGGTGCCAGCCTATCGGGTCAAGCTCGATGAAGTACGCGTGGGCGGCGTGTCACTCAACAACGTCGACGGCATAGTGCAACCGGACAATTCGATGCCTGTCGTGCTGCTCGGCATGAGTTTTCTGAACCGCATGGAAATGAAACGCGACGGCGAAACTATGACGCTTAAGAAAAGGTTTTAGGATTGAGGATTATTAAGGCTTTCGACTTCGCCTGACTCCTCACTTCTAACTCCTCAATCCGCAATCCTCAATCCTGCTTTTCCCCCAGCGACAGCAAGTGGCCGAACTTATTGCGTTTCGTCTGCAGGTAGTTGCGGTTGGCTGAACGCGGTGCGATTTCAAGGGCCACGCGCTCGGTAACCTTGAGGCCGTAATCTTCGAGCGCCTTGACCTTGTCCGGATTATTGGTCATCAGGCGCACGTCGCGCGCACCGAGGTCGAACAGTATGTGCGCGCCAACTTTAAAGTCACGCATGTCGGCGGCGAAACCCAACGCGTGATTGGCTTCGACTGTGTCGTGCCCCTGGTCCTGCAGCGCATACGCGCGGATTTTGTTGAGTAAGCCGATGCCACGGCCTTCGTCGAACATATAAACGACGATCCCCTTGCCTGCCTGATCGATCGCCGCCATCGCCGCCTCAAGCTGTTCGCCGCAATCGCAGCGCTCCGATCCGAACACGTCACCGGTCAGGCATTGGGAATGCAGGCGCACGAGCGTTGGCGCAGCCGGATCGATTTCGCCCTTGACGAGCGCAACGTACAACACCGTTTCAAGATCGTCGCTGTAGACCATCAGCCGCCACGTCCCCGCATCGCGAGTCGGCAAGGTGGTCTCGGACTTGCGCCGGACCTGGCGCTCGTGCCGGCGGTACGCGATGAGATCGGCAATGCGCAAAATTTTGATGCCATGTCGGGCCGCGAATTTTTCGAGCGCAGGCAGGCGCGCCATCGTGCCGTCGTCGTTCATGATTTCGCAAATGACGCCGGCGGGCTTTAAACCTGCAAGGCGCGCGAGATCGACCGCCGCTTCTGTATGGCCACGCCTCGCCAGCACGCCGCCGTCGAGCGCGCGCAAGGTTTGCAAGCGGCCGGGACGGATCAAATCGCCCGGCTTGGTCGCATCGGCGATGGCGACTACGATCGTGCGCGCGCGGTCGTGCGCCGACATCCCGGAACCGACGCCTTCGCGCGCATCGATGGGCGTCGCAAACGCCGTGCCGAATTTGCTTTGGTTGCCCGAATCATCGGCGATCAGCGTAAGGCCCAGTTCGCGCATGCGCTGCTCGGTCAACGCGAGGGACACCAATCCGCGCGCGCTGGCGGCCATGAAATTAATCGCGTCAGGCGTCGCGCGTTCGGCTGCGACGAACAGATCACCTTCGTTTTCACGATCCTCATCGTCGACGAGTATCACCATGCGGCCTTTACGCACGTCCGGCAGCAACTGCTCGACGATGGATTCGCTGGTCTGGGTCATGCGCTTTTGAGCGGTGTCACGCCGGCTGTGGCGCTCAGTCGCCGCGCTTTGACACGAGGCGGATAAATTCAGCGCGCGTCCTGTCCTGCTGGAATTCGCCCGTGAATGCCGAAGTCGTTGCGATCGAATGTTGCTTCTGGATGCCGCGCATGATCATGCAGAGATGCTGCGCTTCGATCACCACCGCCACACCGAGCGGCTTTAACGTTTCATTGATGCAATTGCGAATCTCGACCGTAAGCCGCTCCTGCACTTGCAACCGGCGCGCGAACGCGTCGACCACGCGCGGAATCTTCGAGAGCCCCACGATATGCCCGTTGGGGATGTACGCGACGTGCGCCTTGCCGAAAAAAGGCAACATATGGTGCTCGCACAGCGAATAGACCTCGATATCCTTAACGATCACCATCTGCTGGTATTCTTCCTTGAACATGGCCGAACGCAGGATCGCGGCGGGATCGAGATTTTTGCCGTGCGTCAGAAACTGCAGCGCCTTGGCCACCCGCTCGGGCGTTTTGACCAACCCTTCGCGCGTTGGGTCTTCGCCGAGGTCGATGAGCACTTCGCGATATTTGCCGGCGATGCGCTTAATGCTGTCCGCGTTGTATCGGTCGATCTTCTGATAGCCCTCCGCGTCGCTTTCGCGCGCATCGTCAGCCACGGGAGTTTTTTGGTTTTTTGCCATGAATCAGTGAATCCGCATCAGACTTGATATGTTTCGAATCAATATACTACTCGTTAAGTTTGGCCCGAATCGAGGCGACGATACCCTCTTTGTCGAGACCGCAGCTCTTCAATTGCAGCACCGGATCGCCGTGGTCGATAAACCGGTCGGGGAGGCCAAGCTGAATAACCGCCGCCTTGATCCGCTGCCGCTGCAGCGCTTCGAGCACCGCGCTGCCGGCGCCGCCCATGATCGCATTCTCTTCTACCGTCACCAAGAGGTCATGACTGGCCGCGAGTTCCGCGATGAGCGCTTCGTCGAGCGGTTTGACAAAACGCATATTGGCAACGGTTGCATTGAGCTCTTCAGCCGCCTCGAGTGCGGGCTTGACCATGCTGCCAAAGGCGAGAATTGCGATTTTTTTCGACAGCAGCGCGAGCTTCTTGCCAGTGCGCCGGATCTCGCCTTTGCCGACAGCCAGCGCCTGCATATCTTTTTGAATGACAGCGCCGGGACCGGTGCCGCGGGGATAGCGCACCGCCGCCGGCGTGTTGAGTTCAAACGCGGTAAACAACATCTGCCGGCACTCGTTCTCGTCCGACGGCGTCATCACCGTCATATTCGGCAGGCAGCGCAAATAGGAAATATCGAAGCTGCCGTTATGCGTCGCACCGTCCGCGCCGACGAGCCCGCCGCGATCGATCGCCAGCACAATCGGCAAATTCTGAATGACCACGTCGTGTATGAGCTGGTCGTAGGCACGCTGCAGGAAGGTCGAATAAATCGCGACCACCGGCTTGCGGCCTTCGCACGCAAGTCCCGCGGCAAATGTCAGCGCATGCTGTTCGGCAATGCCCACATCGAAATAACGCTGCGGGTACAGTTCGGAAAAGCGCACGAGCCCCGAACCTTCACGCATCGCCGGCGTGATGGCGACCAGCCGCTCGTCGCGCGCCGCCATATCGCACAGCCAGTCGCCGAAGATCTGCGTGTAGGTTGGCTTGCCGCCGCTTTTGCCGCCGACGATGCCGTCGTCAGGC
>JANXRI010000294.1 GCA_025353085.1 Betaproteobacteria bacterium | reverse complement strand
CGAATGTCGGCGGTTCGAGCCCGTCAGCACCCACCAGGGTTGTAACAGAAGAACATCATGGGAGTGGTAGTTCAGTTGGTTAGAATACCGGCCTGTCACGCCGGGGGTCGCGGGTTCGAGTCCCGTCCACTCCGCCATATTCAGAAAGGCGAACGTTGTTCGCCTTTTTTTTTGACGCGCGCGAGTGCGCGTTTGAATTGCAGTAGCATGCACGCTTAGTGAAATTACGAAACGGATGACAATCCGATTTCGCTCGACGCGCCCGTTGCCCACCGGGAGAGGGGATGGGGGTGAGGGGTCGAGCGATATTACGAAGTCATATTAAGCTCGATAATTCGCCGCGGTGATTTAAACCATGTTCGATCTCGTACAAAAGCATAAAAAGCTGATCCAGATTTTGCTCGCGATCATCTTCCTGCCGTTTGCTTTCTTCGGCATCGACTCTTACTTCCGCGCAAGCGACGGCGGCAACAACGTCGCATCCATCGGCGGCCAGCCGATTTCCCAGCAGGAATTCGCGATGGCGCTGCAGGAACGGCAAAATTATTTGCAGCGGCTGGTCGGCGGCCGAGTGGATCCAGCCATGCTCGACAGCCCCGAACTGCGTTTTGCGGTGCTCGACGGCGTTATCCGTCAGCGCCTGCTCGTCAATCAGGCGGTGCGCTACAACGTCCTCGTTTCGGATGAGCAACTGCAGCAGGTAATCACCGAGCAGCCCGCTTTCCAGGACGACGGAAAATTCTCGCACGCGCGCTATGTTGAGCTGCTCAAGCGTCAGAACACGACCGAGATCGGATTTGAATCGAGCCTGCGGCGCGACCTGATGCTGCAGCGGGTGAACAGCGCTTATCTTGGTACGGCGATCGTTCCCGGTTCCGTAGCGGAGCGCCTGTTGCGCATCAATTCCCAGCAGCGCGAAGTCAGCCAGAACGTGCTCGAGCCCGGGAAATTCGCGCAGCAGGTGAAGATCGACGACGGCGCGATGAAATCATATTACGACGCGCATCAAAATGAATTTCAGGTGCCGGAACAGGCGCGCGTCGAGTACATCGTGCTGGCGCTCGACGCGATCGCAGGGCAAACCGACGTCAGCGCCGACGAAGTGAAACAATTTTACGAGCAGAATGCAAAACAGTACGCAAAAGGTGAAGAACGCCAGGCAAGCCATATTCTGATCACAGCGGATGCGCAGGCAAGCGCCGAGCAAAAGCAGGCCGCGCGTGCCAAGGCCGAGCAACTCTTAAGGCAGGTGAAGCAGAACCCGGCGAGCTTCGCCGATCTCGCGAAGAAAAATTCGCAGGACCCGGGGTCTGCCGCCAAGGGCGGAGATCTCGGATCGTTCCCGCGTGGCGCGATGGTCAAACCGTTTGACGATGCTGCGTTCAACATGAAGGTCGGCGAAATCAGCGGTCTCGTCGAGTCGCAATTCGGCTATCACATCATCAAGGTCACCGGCGAGAAAAAGCACGCGTTCGACGAATCCCGGAAGCAGGTCGAGCTCGACCTCAAGCGGCAAAAGGCTGGCAAGAAGTTTGCCGAGTTGGCCGAGCAGTTAAATAATCAGGTTTTTGAGCAGGGCGACAATCTGAAACCGGCGGCCGACGCGTTGAAACTGCCGGTGCAGACCAGTGGCTGGATCAGTCGCACTGGTTCTGAAAACAAGCTGCTGAACAGTCCCAAACTGCTGCAGGCGATATTTGCCGAGGAAGCCGTTAAGAACAAACGCAATACCGAAGTCATCGATGTCGGCAGCAACATGCTCGTCGCGGCACATGTGGTTGAATACAAAGCGGCCGCCGTCAGGCCGCTCGAAGAAGTGCGCGCCGATATTGTGAAGCTGCTCACGCGCCAGCAAGCTGCGGCGCTCGCCGCCAAACAAGGGCGCGAGACTCTCATCAAGCTGAAGCAGGGTGCAGGCGAAGTAGTTGCCTGGAGCGCGCCAAAGCTGATCAGTCGTGATAACGCCCAAGGCACGCAGGGGTTTACCGGACCGGCGATCGGTGAAATTTTCAGAGCGGACGGCGCCAAGCTGCCAGCCTATGTTGGCTACGAAAATCCGCAAGGCGGCTTTGTGCTGGTGAAAATTACGCGCATCCTCGACAGCGATGCATTCGATGCCGCGAAACGCAAAGCGGCTGCCGATGAACTGCGCCAGCTGGTGGCGCAGGAAGAACTTAATGCTTATGTCGCGAGCTTAAAACTCAAGGCCGACGTCAAAGTGCAGCAGGACCGGCTGGAGAAGAAACCGCAGTAAGGCAGGATCGAGGAACGGGGATTGAGCTAAATTCATTCCATCCTTGTTTTATCGTTTAATCCTCGATCCTCGATCCTGCATTCAAGCCATTCCCGCCGCGGTCGTGTTGAAGCCGCAGTCGACGTAGGTAATCTCGCCGCTGATACCGCTCGCCAGATCACTCACAAGAAAGGCCGCCACGTTGCCGACTTCATCGGTGGTGACATTGCGGCGAAGCGGTGCAGTTTCCTCGACGAACTTGAGTATCTTGCCGAAACCGCTGATGCCGGCGGCGGCAAGCGTCTTGATCGGTCCTGCCGAGATCCCATTCACGCGGATGCCCAGCGGTCCCAGATTCGCCGCGAGATACCGCACGTTGGCTTCCAGGCTCGCCTTGGCGAGGCCCATTACGTTGTAATTCGGCACCGAGCGCAACGCGCCGAGATAGGTGAGCGTCAAGAGCGCTGCGTTGCGTCCCTGCAGCATCGGCAGCGCTGCTTTGGCAAGCGCGGCAAAGCTATACGAACTCACTTCGTGCGCGATGCGAAATGCTTCGCGGCTGAGTCCGTCAAGGAAAGCGCCGGCCAGCGCTTCACGCGGCGCGAACGCGATCGAATGCAAAAGCCCATCGAGCCCCTCCCATCGCGCGCCGAGATCGGCAAATAGTTTGGTGATTTCGTCGTCGCTTGCAACATCGCAGGGCAACACGATGTCGCTGGCGAATTCCGCGGCGAGATTCACAACGCGGTCCTTAACGCCCTCTCCCTGGTACGTGAACGCGAGCTGGGCGCCTTCGCGATGCATCGCTTTGGCGACACCGTAAGCGATCGAACGGTTGCTCAAGAGACCGGTAATGAGGATTTTTTTGTCTTGCAGAAAGCCCATTGCGGCTCCGGTGGATGCGGGCAGGCGCAATTATAACTTATCGCTCCGGGCGCCCGACGAGATGACGCTCGCTCAATGATTACGCTAAACTCGCGCTCTGATGAATGCGAATTTCTGGCGCTTCCCTGCGCTGTTCTTGCCGCTGGCGATCGCGGGCTGCGGCGATTCTCCGTGGAATAATCCATACCCGGCGACAGACAGCGGCAAAAGCATCCTCTACTCGTCGTTCAGCGAGCGGCCCAAGCACCTGGACCCGGTGCAGTCCTATAGCACGAACGAGTCGACTTTCACGCAGCAGATTTATGAAGCGCCGCTTCAGTACCATTATCTGAAGCGGCCGTATACGCTGATTCCCTGCGTCGCCGAAGGGGTTCCCAGGCCGCGTTACCTAGATGCGAACGGCCGGGAGCTGCCCGCGGGCGCGCCGATCAAAGATATTGCATCCACCGTTTACGAAATTAAAATCAAGCGGGGCATTCGTTACCAACCGCATCCGGCGTTCGCGAGAAATGCCGCCGACGAACTCGTTTATCAAAACCTCGGCGAAGCGGACTTGGTCGACAAGAATGTGCTGGCCGATTTCCGCGAGCTGGGCACACGCGAATTGAACGCACGCGATTTCGAATACCAGATCAAGCGGCTTGCTCACCCGCGCCTGCATTCGCCGATCCTCGGCTTGATGGAAGATTACATCGTCGGCCTCAAAGACTACGCGCGAAAAATGAAAGAAGTCAACGACGCGCTTGCTAAAAGCGGCAAGGCCGACGCCTGGATCGATCTCACGCAATACCCGCTCTCAGGCGTCGAAGTGGTGGACGACTACACCTACCGCATCCATCTGAAAGGCCAGTACTCGCAGTTTCTGTACTGGCTTGCGATGCCGTTCTTTGCGCCGGTACCGCTCGAAGCAGACCGTTTTTTCGGCCAGCCGGGCATGGTGAAAAAAAACCTCACGCTCGACTGGTATCCGATCGGTACGGGGCCTTATATGCTGACCGAAAACAATCCGAATCGCGCGATGGTGCTCGTGCGCAATCCGAACTTCCACGGCGAGAATTATCCAAGCGAAGGCGAGCCCGCGGATATCGCCAATGGACTGCTCGCTGATGCCGGTAAACCGCTGCCTTTCATCGACAAGCTCGTCTTCACGCTCGAGAAAGAGGGGATTCCGCGCTGGAACAAGTTTTTGCAGGGTTACTACGATTCGTCGGGTATCGCCTCCGATACTTTCGATCAGGCGGTGCGCTTCAGCGCCGGCGGCGAAGCAGCGGTCAGCGATTCAATGCGCGCGCAGGGGATTCAGCTTTCTACGTCGGTCGCGGTGTCCACATATTACATGGGCTTCAACATGCTCGACGCGGTGGTCGGCGGCGGTACCGACGAAAAGAGCCGTGAGCGCGCGCGCAAATTGCGGCAGGCGATTTCGGTGGCGATCGACTATGAAGAATACATTTCCATCTTTCAAAACGGGCGCGGCATTCCCGCGCAGGGGCCGTTGCCGCCGGGGATCTTCGGCATGCGCGACGGCAAGGATGGAATCAACCCGCTCGTGTACACATGGGACGGCGAAGCGAAGCGCAAGCCGATCGAAGCGGCGAAGAAGTTGCTCGCCGACGCGGGCTATCCGAACGGTCTCGATGCGAAGACCGGCGCGCCGCTGGTGTTGTACTTCGACGTGACCGCGCGTGGGGCCGAAGCCAAATCGATGCTCGATTGGTACAAGTCGCAGTTCGCCAGGATCAATATTCAACTCGAAGTGCGGCCGACCGATTACAACCGCTTTCAGGACAAGATCCGCAAAGGCAATGCGCAGATTTACGAGTGGGGCTGGCATGCGGATTACCCTGATCCGGAGAACTTCATGTTCTTGCTGGTCGGGGCGCAAAGTAAAGTAAAAAACCAGGGCGAAAACGCGTCGAACTACGTCAATCCTGATTTCGACCGGCTGTATGAAGAAATGAAGAACATGCCGAACTCGGCCGAGCGGCAGCGACTGATCGATCGCATGCTCGAAGTGCTGCGCTACGACGCGCCATGGTTGTGGGGTTTTCATCCCAAAGATTACGCGCTTTACCATGCGTGGTACGGCAACGTGAAGCCGAACAAAATCGCCTATAACACGGTCAAGTATCAACGCCTTGATCCGCAGTTGCGCGAGCAGAGACGCCGCGAGTGGAACCAACCGCTCTGGTGGCCGTTGGTGGTGGGCTTGCTCGTGCTGATTGCGCTGATGCTGCCGGCGATTGCGATGTGGCGACGGCGCGAGCGCGGCACCGCACTCGCATGAGCGCTTATATTCTGCGCCGCCTGTTGTTTGCGATTCCGATTCTGATCGGTGTCAATGTGATCACCTTCGCGCTCTTTTTTCTTGTCAACACGCCGGACGACATGGCGCGCATGCAATTGGGCGCCAAGCGCGTGACGCCCGAGGCGATCGCCAACTGGAAACACGAACGCGGTTACGACAAGCCGCTGTTGTATAACTCGGCAGCGCCCGGCCTTGGTAAATTGACCGAAACGATTTTTTACGAGAAGTCGCTGCGCATGTTCGTGTTCGATTTCGGCCGCGCCGACGATGGCCGCGATATCGCGCGCGAAATTCGTCTGCGCATGGGCCCCAGCCTCGCAGTCGCCGTGCCGGTGTTTCTGGTTGGCCTGCTGTTCTATGTCACCTTCGCGCTGGGTGTAGCGTTTTTTCGCGCAACGTATATCGATTTTTGGGGGGTCGTCATCTGCGTGGTTGCGATGTCGATCTCGAGCATGTTTTATATTATTGGCGGGCAATTTTTGATCGGCAAGCTGTGGCACCTGGTGCCGATATCGGGTTTCGCCGGCGGGCCTGATTCGCTGCGCTTTCTGGTTTTGCCGATCGTCGTCAGTGTCGTCGCCGGACTCGGCGCGAGCGTGCGGCTTTACCGCACGTTTTTTCTAGAGGAAATCAGCCGCGACTACGTACGCACCGCGCGCGCCAAGGGGCTATCGGAAGTCACCGTGCTGTTCCGCCACGTGTTGAAGAACGCGATGATTCCGATTTTGACCGGCGTCGTGGTCGCGATCCCGCTGCTCTTCATCGGCGGGCTTATCACGGAGTCATTTTTCGGCATCCCGGGACTCGGCAGTTACACGATTGATGCGATCGGCTCGCAGGATTTCGCGGTCGTTCGCTCAATGGTGTTCATCGGCTCGCTGCTCTACATCATCGGGCTGCTGATGACTGACATTTCGTACACGCTGGTCGACCCGCGTGTGAGGCTTTCCTAATGGGGGTTCAGCCCGTAGTGCTGTCGACCGACTGGCTCGTCTATCTGCTGGTAATGGTCATCGCGGCCACCGTGATCTATATACGCCGCCGGCCGCAACTGCGCGCGCCGTGGCGGCGCGTTGCGCAATCGAGAAGCGGCATGATCGGGCTTACAGTACTCCTCGTATTTGTGTTGATTGGCTTGCTCGATTCCGTCCACTTTCGCCCGCGCCTCGCGACGCCCGACGCGAAATCCGCTTTCGCCGTCGAAGTACTCAGCATTCTCGACGTCGCTCTTCAGTCCTTAAGAGCTAAACGCGAGAAAACGTACTCGGCGCCGCTCGCTACTGAGCTTTTCGCGCGCGAGACCATCGAGCTGCCGGGCGGCGGCCAGGCGCGCGAATATCCACGCCTTAAATACGGCGGCGCCAAGCTTAAGTATCCGCAGAACGAATGGCTGGGCGATGTCGCACAGACCGCATTGGCCGGTGTCGCGGGTGGCGTCGGCGTCTGGATCGTGGCCGCGATGCTGGTTGTATTGCTGGTCGCGCGCGGTGACGCTTTATCGTTCAAGCTGGCGTGGCAGAAACTGTGGCGCGGCGACACCGAAGTCCCGTGGCATGCCATTCTAAGCACGCTGCTCGTATTTTGCGCGCTGGCGGGCGCAACTGCCGCTCTCGCCGCCGATTATCATGTGCTCGGCACCGACAAGGTCGGCCAGGACGTGCTGTACCAGTCGCTGAAAAGCATCCGCACGGGGCTTGTGATCGGCACATTGACGACGCTCGTTATGCTGCCGTTCGCCATCGCTTTGGGCATCGCCGCCGGTTATCTGGGCGGGTGGATCGACGACGTGATTCAATATTTGTATACGACGCTCAATTCGATTCCCGGCGTGTTGCTGATCGCTGCATCGGTACTGATGATGCAGGTGTATATCGACGGCCATCCGGAGCTTTTTCCAACCGCCGCGCAACGCGCCGATTTGCGTCTGCTGTTTCTGTGCATCATTCTCGGTATCACAAGCTGGACTGGTTTGTGCCGGCTGCTCCGCGGAGAAGCACTCAAACTGAAAGAGCTTGAATACATTCAGGCCGCGCATGCATTCGGCGTGCGTCATCACCGCATCATCACCCGCCATATACTGCCGAATGTGATGCACATCGTGCTGATTTCCGTCGTGATGG
Organism: Betaproteobacteria bacterium; assembly: GCA_025353085.1. GTDB lineage: Bacteria > Pseudomonadota > Gammaproteobacteria > Burkholderiales > SG8-41 > PALSA-1004. The sequence goes on along the minus strand of JANXRI010000294.1, from coordinate 217 downwards.
AATTCAGCGGCCTGGTGCTCGCCGAGGCCGTATTGTCGTATGTGGGTGTCGGCGTTGATCCTTCGATGAATAGTTTCGGCACCATGATCAATAATGCGCGGCTCGAAATGGCGCGTGATCCGATGGTGTGGTGGTCGCTCGCCGCGGCGTTTGTTTTCATGGTTACGCTGGTGTTGGCCGCCAATCTATTCGCGGACGCGGTGCGCGATGCGTTCGA
>JANXRI010000266.1 GCA_025353085.1 Betaproteobacteria bacterium | reverse complement strand
TAAACAGGCAAGAACGTGGCGGTCCGGTGGTTCGATCAATATGCTTTCGCAATCTCAGGGCGGCTCATAAAATCCGCGGGAAGAGGAGCCCACCTTGTCGCGGTGCTGCACGTTCACCGTCCAGTCGTAGTCAATAAATTCGACGCGGTAGTCGCTCGGAATCTGCGTGCTCGCGTAAAGATTGATATACGCAATCAGCGTCGGCATCCGCGCAAGAAAATCGTCGGTATAGAACTTAAGAATGCTCGATACTCGAACGAGCTTGCGCCCCGGGTCCACCTGTAAATTGCGCTGCTCGCCAAAAAACGCGCGCGCTTCCGCGTCCAGTTGACGATCAAGGTTCTCCGCCTGAAACGGCAATCGCGGCAATCGCGGGCACCCCACCGACATGCAGTTCAGGGCGAAATGCACTCGCTCATCTCCTTGCGGTCTGACGAAATCGTTTTCGAGCGTGTAGAGCGACATGCGTTCGCCGCCGATGGCAAAGCGCTTCCAACCGAAAAACTTTACCTTGGTGAGCCCGGCAAGACTCTTCGGAAAATCGGAGTCGATCACATTGAACATTGCGAGGGCATTGTAAGCGTTGATGTAATAGGTGAGCTTTGCCTCGCGGCTCGCAAACAATCCGGGCGCTGAACGCGGGCTCACATGCGAGATATAGCCGAGAAACGCATTGAGGTCCGCCCGGTTATGAGCAAGCGCGTGAAAATCGACCTCACCGCGTTCGTTTACAAATTTGATGAGAACTCGTGCCCATGGCTGGTACGCGTCGCTTTGCTGAACTTCGGCTGGAGTCGCGGGCGCGCTCACACCGCCGAGCAAAATCAGAGCCGCAATCGTCGCCAACGTGGCCGCGCCGCGTTTTGTCATTAATAACATCTCAGCTCGCTCGCTTAAGGGAAAGCGTTTGGCGCACACGACCCTTGGCATGCTTTGGACCAAGTTGCGCCGGCGTGAGCGTTGAGTCTGTATCCGGTCTGGCACTGAGTGCGCCGCTCAACGGCTGCCAGTACCGCTCGCCAGCCCATGTAATTACGCGAACAGGCTTCAGAATCACGCTGTCGCGTCTGGCATTGTGCAAGCACATGGACACCGGACCATCCTGCGTCATCGTCTTGAACACGCACGCATCGATCCGCTCTCTTTCCAGAGCACGGGCATCCATGAAGCCGTGTATCAAGAATGAGAGCGTATGGACCCGTCCGCGTGCCATTACCAGGTCGGCTTTCATTTTCCACAATTTGGCCACGGTCCACTTGGCGACACTCGCCCAATAACGCGGATTGACAGCGAGCCACACCAGGAAGTCCTTCACCACCTTACGGGAGTTGGCGCGGTCGAATACCAAATGAGCTGTGGCAGGCTGCAGGCGAGCGATAAACGCGTCATCATCGAGCGCGTCATAAAGCCTGCCATTCACTTCGAAGCACAGGCCGTACCGATTACACCGGGAATGCCCGACCAACGAGCTGCGAAAGTTAATAGCGATCCCTGCGGCCTGTTCAATCTGCGCAGCGACGGCATCCAGCGTAATCTCCGTTTTCTTTTCGTGTACGCCGCGCCCGGTTGCCGCCTGCGCGTTGAAAGAGACCGTACGGATGCGCCCGGCACTTGCCTTGAAAAATCGAATCAGGTCTGGAATCTCTTCGAAGTTGCCGTCATGGACCGTGGTATTAAACATGGCCGATAGCGGCAGCCCTCGTACACGCTCGAGATAGCTTGCACGCAAAGTATTGAGATCCGCTTCACTGGCATAACCTTTGAGGCCCTGAGTAGTGTCGACGTGAAATGCCACGTCAACGAGCCCCGCCGCGGCAAGCTCTTCAAGCAATGCACGAGTTGCCTTCCGACCGTTGGTCATCAGGGTCGGACGCAATCCGAGCTGGCTCACGCGGCGAACGATCGCGATCAGTTCATCACGCTTTCTCAGTGTTGGGTCGCCTCCCGTTATCTGAACGTCGGTATTGGCGCCATAGTATCGGTAAATCATATCGATGCGCCTGAACACCTCCTCGAGCGGCAGGTCCTTGATCGCCTCCGAGTGCTCGGAAAGATAACAAAGCGTGCAATCGAGATTGCACCGTTGCGTGATCTCCAGGGCTACGCAGCCTATTGGCCAGCGGCTGCCCATCTGCTGGCCCTTTTCCGAGGAACCGCCGGCGCGCATGGCACGCCGCGCCTGCGCAAGCGCCGTTAGGCCATCCGGAGGCAGTGGATCCGGCAGCATGGCCGCGATCTCGGCTTGATTCATGTAACGCATGGCGCGCTTACTTTCCTGGATTTACGCGCGCGCCGTGTGGAAGCAGGCGTTAATCGAGAATGACTCACTTCAGCGCTTCATCAACAAGGACTCCGATTACTGCGATGTTCTTCATGAACTCCTCCTTGAGATCATGACGTTGCTTCATATAATCCGGGCTGTTGTAGCTCAGCCATACCTTTCCATCTCCATCTTCCCAAGCCAACGCTTTCAGCGGCAAGTCGATCGCGACAGACGGCGACGAATTCATGAGTGCGGTACCTGCTCTGGGATTTCCGAAGATTACGAGCTGGGTCGGCAGCATCTTGAGACCCACCTTTTCCGCCTCGCCGCTGTGGTCGATCCGGATGAATACCGTGACCCCTTTCGACCTGAGGACCGCCTCAAGACGATCGAGGGTTTCGGGCACCGAATACTTGCTCGGCTTCGTAATGATGCCCTTATCTGAAGCTGCAACAGAAAATGAGACTGCAATAGCGAAGATGGTGGCGATGGCGGCAAGCAGGTATTTCATCGAGTTCTCCTTTGTGCAATGCGAGGGACGTCTAACTTGATAGATGGCAGGCCATCAATCAGTATCGGGTTGTAAGCGTTACCAGCCAATCCGGCATCGAACGTACGAACGCCGCTTCAACTGTTTTATCGAATCCGGAGATCACGAGGAACGCCACGACGAGTAACACAGTACCAAACACGGGCTTGGCTATCCGGCCCGCGTTTTGAAGCGCCTGCCTTCGTGTTTTGAGCGTTTGCTTTGAGCCGTAGGCAATTGCCAGGAGCGGCAGCGATGCACCGACACCGAAGAACAACATAATTACACCAGCGTTGACGAATGTGCCGCTGCTCGCCGCGAGCGTGATTGCAGCGCCTAGAGTTGGACCGGAGCACGGACTCCACACTGCACCGAGAAGCGCGCCCAGAGCGAATTGACCACCAAGTCCAGTGGGACTGAAGTGCTGCACGGACCGGTTAAAAAAATCCGCAACGGGCGCACTCGCGAAAGCCAATCGCTGTTGCAGCGCCGTGCTGAGTAGAATCGCGCCAAGCAAACCCATTAAAGCCGCCGCAAAATAGCGCACGGCATCCGCTGAAACATCGACGACCGAGCCTGCTCCCGAAACCAGCAGACCGACCGCGGTAAACGTTGCGACCATCCCGCCCGCAAGTGCAAGCGGACCAAATCGATGTTGATCCAGTGCTGCGAACAACACGAATGGCAGAACCGGCAGTACGCATGGCGAGAGCGTCGTCAATGCGCCGGCAAGCATGCCAAGCAGGATGGTTCCCATACCTCGCGCGGGTCAGTGGTATCAGAGTGCCTTTTGCAACATGGTGCGAATTCGGCTTTCATCGGTTTCCCCTACTGATCGCGCAATTTCTGTCTTGCCTTTGTAAAGAACCAGCGTGCTTTGCATCTTGGCGTTGAATTGCTTGAGCAGATCCTTCTGGGTGTCGAAATCCACCTTTAAGCGGACAACGTTCGAAAAAGTAGTCTCGCCTGAAAGTTTGTTGAGAATAGGCTGCTGTGCCTTGCAGGTCGGGCACCAGTCGGCGTGGATTTCGACCAATATCGGCTTCCCTGCGTCTTGCGCAGCCTTGAACGCCTGCGCACTGAATGCTTGTTCGGTTGCGGCGTGTACCGAAAGAGGCAGAAACAGCATCGCAAAAACTGCAATGAGGCTTGTTACATTACGTAGAAATGTTGACATCATGTACTCCTGGAGTTTATGAAAAAGTCAAAGCTGCGAATACGGTGTTTACGGGTTCAACTTACCGATTGATTGGTACCTTTCCCTGCGCAGATCACGTGGTGATGAGGGCCGGAATCTCGGCCAGGGACTTGACTTCGTAATCGGGTTTGCCGGGAAGTCGCTCAGCCCGCTGGCCATAACGATTGCACCATGCGACGCGCATACCGAATGCTGACGCCGCATACGCGTCCCACGCATTCGAGGAGAGAAAAAGTATTCCCTTTGCGTCGATGGCGAGCCGATCGACCGCGAGCTGATACACTTTCGGATCGGGTTTGAAGACGCCGACTTCCTGCACGGAAAGAATTTCGTCGAGCAACACGTTGATTTGCGCATTGTTGACCGCGGCTTCCAGCATTGCCGGCGAACCGTTGGATAGTATGGCGGTCTTGAGGCCCATTTGTTTAAGGCGCTTGAGCGTATCCGGCACTTCAGGGAAAGCGTCCAGCGTGAGATAAAGATTCATTAGTCTCGCGCGCAGAGCATGGTCACCGATGGCAAGAGTTTCAAGCGCGTAATCCAGCGCATCGCCCGTGACCTGCCAGAAGTCGGCATGCTTGCCTTGAACGGCGCGCAGCCACGTGTACTGGAGTTGCTTGTCGCGCCAGAGCGTGACGAGGCGGTCGAACTTGTCTCCCAGCACGTCACGGCAATGCGCGGCGGCCGACGCGTAGTCAAAAAGAGTTCCGTACGCATCGAACACGCAGGCCCGGATGCCGGTAATAGGGAGTTGTGACATTGTTAAGGCTCCTTGGTGACAATTGGCAATAGCTCAGTGCGTATATTCGTCATGCTCGCTACAGGTATGCGCAAGCGCTTCAACGTAAGGCCTACCAGCGCAGCGTCCACGGACCGATCGCAGCGCCGATTGCCGCAGGGATTGCCATGCCGAGCACGTACCATATTCCCAGAAAAGGCGCCGCCATTTCGGGACAATGAAGAGCGTAAATAAGCGCGCCGCCCGCGCCTGCCAACAACCCGGCCGCTGCACCCGCCAACGCGAGGCGGGTCGGTGCGCACCCTTTCATTGCCCATATCAGCGCGCCAAACAATGGCACGGACAGTGCGGCAATAGTTAACGGGCAGGATGCCCAGGTATTGCCGAAGATCAGTTGACGCTGTTCCTCCGGCGTCGCGTTAAGCAGCACCACTGCGGAGAACAGCCACACTGCGATTACGGGCGCCGCAATTGCTAACGGCAATTGGCCAAGTCGGGCACCCGGACGCGAGAGACGAACCGCCGCCAACAACGCACCAAACAGTAACGCCGCCGGGAACGCAAGCTTCATCCAAAACATCACCAGTCGCGCCGCCACCGCAATATCCGGACGCACGCCAAGCAGAATCAACATCAGCAGTGTCGTTCCGAACAAACTCCACCCTAGTGCGAGAGCGTATCGGTGCGGCAGGGCATGCGGATCGACCGCGTCAACACCGCTGGCGAGCATCGTTATCAGTTCGTCTGTTTTCATCGTTCGCCCCGTATCATGGCCGCGAGCGCCTTTAGTCCGCGGTGCACGCCTACCTTGACGGCAGACTCCGACATCCCGCACAGTTGCGCCGCTTCGACTACCGACCTGCCTTCCAGTTTCATACGGATGATCGGCAACCGCTGGCGGTCCGGCAACTGCACCAGCAATTTGGCGAGGTCGCGCCGCGCATCGTCCGCTTCGGTGGCCGAGGCGGCAAACACATCAATTTCATCGTCCAGCGAATCGTTAAGCGCTTCACGGCCCTCTCGCCGGCGCAGTACGTCGATCAGCTTGTAACGCGCGATAGCGTGGATCCACGCTGTCAGCGGCTGGCCGGCATCGTAGGTGTGGCGCTGGTTATGGACTGCCAATAACGTTTCCTGCACAAGGTCCTCGACTTCATCCGGCAAACGCGTGAGCCGTCCTCTCAGGAAGGCACGCAAATGCGCACTCAGTTCCTTCAGAAACGTGCGGTAGGCCGTCGTGTCACCGGCAAACCCCTGGATCAGCAGGCTCTTGAGGCGATCTTCGCTTACGCTCACGCGGACTACACTCCTTATTCGTTATTGGCCGGCATTAGGTTACAGCGGGCTGAAAAAATTCAGCCGGGACAAATTTTGCATGACCCTGTAACCATTAGCCAGTCTGCTGCGAACTATCAACAGACCGTGCTTTCCGGTTCGCTCGCTAATCGGAGGCGCGGCAAATCTTAACCACTTAAAAGGATATACAACATGATTACCCGACGCATTGCTCTGACCGCAATTACCTTTGCCGCCCTCGCCGCCGGAGTCGCACAAGCCGCAGACGATATGAAAAAAGACAACGCCATGGCCAATATGGAGAAGTGTTTCGGCGTCTCGCTTGCCGGCAAGAACGACTGCGCTGCCGGCCCCGGAACTACCTGCGCCGGCACCTCGAAAGTCGACTACCAGGGCAATTCCTTCAAAATGATTGCTAAGGGCACCTGCACTACGATCAAAACGCCGAAAGGCACCGGCTCGCTCAACGCGATCAAGAGCTGAGGCCGTCGAGCAAAATAACTTCGCCGATCATGACCACAGTCCTCACCGCCGGGCTCGGCCTGAAGCCGCAGCATTACGCGGCGGCGCTCGCCTGTCCCGCGGATGGACTGTGGTTTGAGGTGCATCCTGAAAACTATATGGTCACCGGCGGTCCGCGCCTCGCGTGGCTGGAATCGATTCGGGCGCGACACCCGGTCTCCCTGCACGGGGTTGCGCTATCGCTCGCTGCCGACGCGAAACCCGACGCAGCGCACCTCGCACGACTGCGCGAACTTGCGCGCCGCATCGAACCTGAATTGGTCTCCGAGCACCTCGCATGGTCGACATGGCGCGGCGTGTATCACCCAGATCTATTGCCGTTTCCGCGTACGGAAGCAGCGCTCGAGCGAATCGCAGACAATGTGTCAATTACGCAAGAAACATTGCAACGGCGCATCGCCATCGAAAACCCGTCGCACTATCTACACATCAAAGATCACGCGCGAGATGAAATCGATTTCCTCACGGAACTCGTGCGCCGTACCGGTTGCGGCCTCTTGCTCGATGTGAACAACGTGTACGTCAGCGCACGCAATCTGGGGTTTTCCGCCGAGTCTTATATAGATGCGTTCCCCGGCGATGCAGTAATGGAAATTCACCTCGCAGGTCATACGCCGGATCCCACGCTCGGCGACAAACTTTTGATCGACTCGCACGATGCGCCGATCGCGCCCGCGGTGTGGGCGCTTTACACGCGGCTGATCGCACGCATTGGTGTGCGCCCGACGCTAATCGAGCGCGACGACAATCTGCCCGACTTCGCCACCCTTTACTCCGAATGCGAGCACGCAGCCGGCTTGCTGCGTTCGCCGCTTAGACGAGCCGCGTGATGCCTGCAAACGCTACGCTTAATCCCGTGCCTGGTGCTCTCGCCCGGTTTCAGGATGCTTTCGAATGCGCACTGCTGGCACCCGATTCCGCGCCCGCCGCGGAATTAGCCGCGTTGACCAAACAGCCGGCGTTCGCCGTCTACCACAACACGATAATGAAAGGCTGCATCGACGCGCTGCAAGCCAACTATCCCGCAGTGACGCGGCTGGTCGGCGAAGAGTGGTTTCGCACTGCCGCATCCGTTTACGTGCGCCAGGCGCCCCCGACCCATCCGATGCTGCTGGAATATGGCGCGTCGTTCGCCGACTTCCTAACCGGCTTTGAGCCGGCGGCCGAATTGACTTATCTGCCCGATGTCGCGCGGCTTGATCGTTACTGGACCGAGGCACACGCCGCGCCAGACGACAAATTGCTCGATCCCGCAAGCGTAGCCGGGCTGGCACCAGACGTACTTGCCTCCACAATCCTGCGACCACACGCCGCAACACGCTGGGCATGGTTTTCCAATTCGCCGATTTATACCATCTGGTCACGCAATCGCACTGACGAAACTGCCGGCGACGAAATCAAGTGGAAACCGGAAGGTGCATTACTCGCCCGCCCGCGCGATGTAGTGCAGTGGATCACGATCGATGCTGGCGGCTGCGCTTTTCTCGATGCGTGCGCGAAAGGTTGCAGCCTTGGTGCGGCCGCTAACGCAGCGCTTGAAACGAAAATTGATATCGATCTCGTGCGTCTGATGTCCACGCTGTTCGCTGCTGGCGCCTTTAGTGAGATTAGCTTCCAACCCAAATGCATGGAGGGGCACCAATGAATCAAGCCAATGCAACCGCTGCGGATAAACCAGTTGCAGGTTTCCGCGTCGCCTTGAACCGCGGCGCCGACCGGCTGACAACCCTTATCAGCCACGGAACGCTGGCACTGGCCTCGCGTTTGGCCGTGGGTTCAATATTTTTTCTGTCGGGGCGCAGCAAAGTTGATGGCATATTGACCATTAGCGACGGTGCGCACGCACTGTTTCGGGAAGAATACAAAGTGCCTCTGCTCCCTCCCGATCTGGCGGCGCACATGGCGGCATATGCCGAGCATTTCTTTCCAATCTTGCTGGTGCTGGGTCTCTTCACTCGACTCTCGGCGCTGGCACTACTCGGCATGACTGCGGTCATCCAGATCTTTGTGTACCCAGACGCATGGCCCACCCATCTTTCGTGGGCTGCGTTGATGCTCTACCTTGTTGGTCGTGGAGGAGGCCCCGTCTCGCTCGACCGCATTCTACGGGTGAAATAACGATACACTCCGATACAAACCTGATCGTTAATGCAATTTCGAACGATAATTCCGGAGAGTTCGATGAGTCAAAGCACGGCGCGATCGCCCAGGCTTGCCCCGCTGCCAGCGGATCATACGGCCGAATTGAAAGACGAGTTCGCAACCACCGCCAAGAGCATGGGATTCATTCCGAACAGCCTGTTGATCATGCAGCGAAAGCCGAAGCTGGTTAAGGCGATGCGGCAGTTGTCAATCGCAGTGTTCGATCCGGAAGGTGAAGTGTCGATCGGCTTCAAACGCCTGCTCGCATACGTCGTGGCGCGCACACACGGATGCCATTACTGAATGGCGCACAACGCCGGAGGGTCTCTCCGGTCAGGCATAGAAGAAAATAAGCTGGCCGCCGTATGGGAATTCCGCACGAGTCCGCTCTTTACGGAGGCCGAACGCGCCGCGCTCGAATATTCAATCGCTGCCGCGTCGCAACCCAATGAAGTTACCGATGAATTATTTGCAGATCTTTTACGGCATTGGACTGAAGGACAAGTGGTCGAAATCACCGGCTTGATATCGTACTTCGGTTTCATGAATCGCTGGAACGATTCGATGGCTACGCCGCTTGAGGAAGAACCCATCGAAGTTGCGGAAAAGCATATCGCCGGGCACGGTTGGCAGCTGGGCAAGCACGCGCCTGATCGAGAACGCGACTGACCGTTTACCGAGTGTGAGCGCAGTTCTTCCCGAATCCGTGCTGACATGCCCGCGGTGCGGATTTGCCAAGGCCGCAACCATGCCGGTGGAGGCCTGCGAGTTCTACTACGAGTGCACTGACGGCAAGACGCTGTTGCGGCCCAATCCCGGCGACCGCTGGGTGTGCTGTTCCTTCGGCTCGGTACCGTGCCTGCCGATTCAGGAGGCGCGTGAATGCTGCGGGTAAGCTGCGTAAGGTAGTGCCACGCCGACTGGACAAGGCGCGCGTCATCCGCGCGCCGGTTAAATTCTAAAAAGATTGCAGCGCATGGGGCCGCAGGCGCGTTAGTCAAAACCGCGCTAAGCTTCACGCTTTGGAAGCGGAGGTTATTCACATGAACAAGCCCGTAGAATTACCCGTCACCCAGGCTCTGCCGCTCTCCCGCATTACAGTACTCGATCTCACTTTGGCGCGCGCGGGTCCGACCTGTGTCCGTCATCTGGCCGACTGGGGCGCTACCGTCATCCGCATCGAGCCGGTCGAAACGATCGGCGAAGATTTGGCCGGCAAGCGTGGCGGCTTCGATTTTCAAAATCTGCATCGCAATAAAAAAATGGTGCAGCTGAACCTGAAATCACCGGAAGGCCATGCCGCTTTCATGAAGCTCGTCGAAAAAGCCGACGTGATCATCGAGAACATGCGCGCTGAAGTGAAGCACCGGCTCAAGATCTCGTATGAAGAAGTGCAAAAAATAAATCCGCGCATCGTCTACGGCAGTATCAGCGGGTTCGGGCAAAGCGGCCCGTACGGCAAGCGCGCCGGCGTCGATCAGATCGTGCAGGGCATGGGCGGGTTGATGTCGATCACCGGACTGCCGGGCCAGGGGCCGGTGCGCGTCGGCATCGCGATTGCCGATTTGACCGCCGGCAATCTGCTCGCGTTTGCGGTGATGACGGCGCTGTTCGAGCGCGAAACGACCGGGGTGGGCCGCTGGGTGCATACAAGTCTTCTGGAAGCGCAGGTTTTCATGCTCGACTTCCAGGCCTCGCGCTACCTGATGAAAGGCGAAGTCGCCGGTCAGGCAGGTAACGACCATCCGACGGGCGTGCCGACGGGGGTCTTCCCGGCGAGCGACGGGCTTTTCAATATCGCCGCGGCGTCAGCGCGCGTGTTTTTGCGCTGTTGCGACGCCTTGGGCAAACCGGAGTGGAAAGACCGCGAAGACTGGAACACGCAGGCCAAGCGCAGCAAGGCGCGCACGGAGATTAACGGCGCGATCGCGGAAATCACCAAACATAAACCCACCCAACATTGGGTTGATCTGTTTGAAGCGAACGGCGTGCCGTGCGGCCCGATCAACACGATCGACAAGGTGTTCGCCGATCCGCAGGTGCAGCATCTGGGTATTTCGACGCCGGTTAAAAGTGACAGCCTTGGCGACATCAACCTCGTCGCGTCGCCAATCAACATGACCGGCGTCAGCAAAAAGATTCGCACCGCCACCGCCGAGGCCGGCGCGCACACTGAAGAAGTGCTCGGCGCAGTCGGTTACACGCAAGAACAATTGCAGCAGATGCGCGCGAACGGCGTTATCTAATTTATAGTCACGCCCTAAAAAATAAGAATAGCGCGGCCCCTCGCCTGCAACCTGAATGAGTGCAGGGGCCTGCGCTACAAAGACGGTTTCTTCTACGACTGAAGCATTGCATTTGCTTCGCACTTCAAAGGACAGGATCATGGATACGGTACAAACGAACGAAAAAGACAAAATACTCGGCACTAAAAAAGGTCCGATCGGCACGCTGACATTTAATTATCCTGAGAAGCTCAATGCGATTTCGCCGGAGATGTCGCAGGCGGCGGGTGCGGTGATCGACGATTTCGCCAACGATCCGGCAATCCGCGTCGTTATTCTGCGCGGCGCGGGCAGCAAGGCGTTCGTGTCGGGCGGCGACATATCCAAGTACGAAGGCAACCGCTCGACCCCGGAGCAGGTCGCCGCTTACACGCAGATGACGTCCGGTTTTCGCGCGTCGCTGCGCGGCATCGGCAAGCCCACGATCGCAATGATCCGCGGCTGGTGCCTCGGCGGGGGGCTTGCGATTGCTCTCAACTGCGATCTGCGCATCTGTTCCGAGGACGCGCAATTCGGTATTCCCGCGGCGAAGCTGAGCATTGGCTACAGCGCCGAATCGTTGGCCCAGTTGATCGATCTCGTCGGCCCGTCGCTCGCCAAGGAAATACTTTTCACCGCGCGCCGCTATCCCGCGTATGAAGCGCACCGCATTGGCCTTGTCAATCACGTGTGCCAGGCCTCGATGCTTGAGTCATTTGTGAACTCGTACGCCGAAACAATCGCCGGCAATGCGCCGCTGTCGATCGTCGCCGCCAAGCGCGTAATCGATGAGTACGTGAAAGATCCGCAGAATCGCAACCAGAA
>JANXRI010000220.1 GCA_025353085.1 Betaproteobacteria bacterium | reverse complement strand
AACGTCGGCCGCGAGATCGGGCTCGATGCCGATGATCGCGCCGGAAGGATCGCGGAAGCCATAGGGTTTGTAGTCTGCTTTGACGCCGACGATCAGCGTGCCGCGCTTCTTGATGTCGTCGAGCGCGTTCTGCGCGCGTGCCGGGTTGGCAAGCGCTAATGCGATGAGTGCAATTGTTATCAGATGGAGCGTACGGAACATAAATCCTCCTCGGGGTTAGTCACGCTTTTTCACCAAGCGTAAGCTGTACCACTGTAGCACGCGTTAACATCAGCGACCTGCGCAGTGCTAAGTTCTAAGCCGTTGCCGCCACGGCGGTGCGCGCGGCATTTTTGTGGTGCGGCGCCGTCAGCGCGGACACTTCGGTCACATTGCCGATTGTTTCGAGGCTGTCGATCGCTGTATACAGCTGCTCGACCGTGTCGGTGGACAGTGCGCGCACCGCGCAATTCACGAATTTCTCTTTGAGCAATTCGCGCGTGAGCGGATTCTTCGAGGTACGGCCGTAGGGTTGATCGACCTTATGAACGAGCACTGCGCCGTTCTTGAGCGTGACTTTCACTTCCGCGCCGAAATGATTATCCGCCGGAAACTGGGCGGTCGTATACGCGGCCGCGTGCACGCGCGAAGTGACCTCCCGGGTGCGCGCATCCTTGTAGGCGTCGCCCTCGAATTGGTCGATCGCTACCTTGCGATCAATGAGCGCGCGGGCGAGACAGTACTGAACGCTGAATTTGGCGTCGAGCGCGCTTTGCGGATTCGGGCGGTTCGTGTGTTCGAGCCGCCGCGTGTGCGTCCATGACTCGATGCGCTCGACATCCGCCGGCTTCAAATCGTGCTCGCGCACGAGCGCCAGCATCGCATCGATCGCCGGATGCGTGCTGCCGCAGCATGGGTACTGCTTGATCGCGATGCCCGGCTCGACGATGTCCCACGGATTGCCCCAGGCCGGCAATATTTTAGCGGCGTCGTAAGTGCCTTCGCCATTAAATACTTCGAAGAAGCCCTGCTTGTGCTCGAATGCGCTCGCGGTATTCGCCGTATAGCCTTCACGCGCAAGTCGCGCCGCGAAGAGACCATTTCGCGCACAGTGGCCGACGTGCAGCGGCTTCATCATCGTGCCGAAATTCGATTTGACGCCGGAAGCAAACGACACCGCCGCAGCGAGCGCGACCGCGGTTTGCTGAGCATCGAGCTTGAGCAGGCGCGCGCATGCAGCGGCGGAGCCGAACACGCCGAGGGTCGCGGTCGGATGCCAGCCCTTCATGTAGTGATGGAAGTTCACCGCCAGCGCGATCTTGGTTTCCGTCTCGAAACCCGCGACATAGGCAGCGATGAATTCTCGTCCGGTCGCGCCGATTTCGTCCGCCAACGCGAACAGCGCTGAGAGCACGGGCGCCGACGGATGGCCGCCAAACGTATTGTTGCAATCGTCGAAGTCGAGCGCGTGCGATGCGGCGCCATTGATGACGGCGGCATCGAGCGCATTTACGCGGCGGTCAGTGCCGAAGAGTTGGCTGGGTCCCGTACCTGCGCCCAACGCGAGGGCGGCAAGGCGTGCCGTCTCCTCGCCGCAGCCCGCGAGCGTCACGCCGACCGTGTCGAGCACGCCGACTTTGGCCCAATGCACGGCGTCATGTGAAAGGTCTTCAAATTTTACGGCGGCGATGCGTTGCGCGAGTTCGATTGCGATGGACATGTCACACCTTGAAAAAAGCTTTAACCGCGAAGAACGCGAAGGACGCAAAGGAAATAGATTGCAATTTAGTTTCTCCGTCTGACTTCGATCTCATTTGTTCTTTCTCCGCGTCCTTTGCGGCTCAGGATTTTGATCTGAATGTTTCGTAGTTTACTCCGCTTTTATTCCGGTTTTTTTCACGACCCTCGCCCATTTGGCGAGTTCGGATTTGATATAAGCGGTGAAATCATCCGGCGTGCGGCCAAGCGGTTCCGAGCCGTCGGCCGCGAAGCGCTCGCCGACCTCGGGCGACTTCAACGCATTGACTATTTCGCGACTCAGCAACGTGACAATCGCCGGCGGCGTTTTGGCGGGTGCAAGTACGCCGTACCAGCCGCCCACGTCGAATCCCGGCACGCCGGATTCCGCGATGGTCGCAACATCGGGAATCGCGCGCGAGCGCTGCGCCGTGCTGATCGCGAGCCAGCGCAGGCGTCCGGCTTTGACGTGCTGCACGGTGCCGATGATGGTCGTGAACTGCGAATTAATTTGTCCGCCGAGCAAATCGTTGATGCCTGCGGCGCCGCCTTTATACGGCACGTGGATCCATTCGATCTTCGCCAGTTGTGCGAACAAGGCGCCGGCGAGATGACTTAAGCCGCCGCTGCCCGATGAGCCATAGGTCAGCGTGTTCGGTTTGGCGCGCGCGACGTCGATCAGCTCACGTATTGTTTTCGCGGGCACTGACACATGCACGGTCAGGCAATACGGCTGCGCCGTCATTTGCGAGACTGCCGCGAAATCGCGCACGAGATCGAACGGGGGCTTTTTATACAACGCGGGATTGACCGTGTTCGAGGCCGACACGAGTACTATCGTGTAGCCGTCCGGCGGCGACTTCGCGGCCAGTTCCAAACCGATATTGCCCGAAGCGCCGGGCCGATTGTCGACAACGACCTGGTGGCCGAGATTGTCGCCGAGTTTCTGCGCGACCGCGCGAGCGGTCGTGTCGGAGCCCGCGCCCGCCGTTAGTGGCACGATGAAGCGGATCGGCCGGTTTGGATAATCAGCAGGCGCAGCGACGGCGCATAACGAGGGCAGCGCGACGATTAGCGATCCGACGACCGTCTTCACTGGCTAACCCGGTTTCAGTCGCAGATAAACGCAGATAAATGCGGATGACTCGAGATCAGCGTTAGGCATTTTGCTAATTGTAAGTTCGGGATTTCGATCTGTGACACCGCGTTTGATCCTGCACTATCTGCGTTCATCCACGTTTATCTGCGGCTCAGAGCTTAAATCAGTCGACGCGAATGTTCGCTTCCTTGACAACTTTGGCCCACTTCGTAACTTCCGATTTGATATGCGCGCCGAACTGTTCGGGCGTGCTGCCGACTGCTTCCGAGCCGTCGGCGGCGAGCCGATTCTGCACGTCCGCGCTGTGCAGGATGCGCACGATTTCCGCGTTGAGCTTATCGATGATCGCGCGCGGCGTTTTTGCGGGCGCGAGCACGCCATACCAACCGGCGACTTCATAGCCGGGAATGCCCGCTTCTTCCATCGTCGGCAGATCGGGCGCGCCGGGCGAGCGCTTCTTGGTCGTGACGGCGAGCGCGCGCACGCGGCCCGCTTTGCGCTGCGTGTCGCTTTGTAAGAGGGTCGAGAACAGCATTTGTATTTGCCCGCCCACCACATCGTTCAGCGCAGGCGCGCCGCCTTTGTAAGGAACGTGCACAAGCTTGATGCCGGCGAGCGAAGACAGCAGCGCGCCCGACAGATGGCTGAGCCCGCCAAGCCCCGACGAGCCGTAAGTCATCGAGTCCGGCTTGGCTTTGGCGAGTGCGATCAGTTCCTTCACGGATTTCGCCGCGACTGACGGATGCACGACGAGCGCATAAGGCTGCGTCGTCGCCTGCGTGATCGGCG
>JANXRI010000216.1 GCA_025353085.1 Betaproteobacteria bacterium | reverse complement strand
CATACTTTTTACGTACTCATGGTAGCGGCGACCTAACTTATCATTTTACTGGTGGGTCGTACTGGGATCGAACCAGTGGCCCCTGCCGTGTGAAGGCAGTGCTCTACCGCTGAGCTAACGACCCGTGTGTGACGTCCAACTCAAGACGTGCAATAAGTGCGGGAACGGATATTACCATTTCCCGGTGCGCGCTCTTGACTGACGGAGGCGGGTTACAATCCGGGGGAAATAAAACATCTGCATTACCCGCGCTGTGCAGTCCCGCGCGGGCCTTCACCACCCAAGCAATCGTATTCATTTTCCCTCAGCCATGAGCCAAGTAGCGAATGAAACCGCGCAAGTTACGCGCACGCTGGCGCGATTTATCGTCGAGTCGCGCCCCGGCGATATACCGGACGCGGTAATCCACGAGGCGCAGCGCGCGCTGCTGCACTGGATAGGCTGCTCGCTCGGCGGCAGCCGGCACGAAGCGCTCGAATGCGCGCTCGCGACTTTCAGTGAATTTTCCGGTCCGCGCGAGGCGGGCATCATCGGCAGGAAGGAGCGCGTCGATATTCTGCTTGCCGCACTGATGAACGGCATCAGCGGCGACGCGCTCGGGTTCAGCGACACGCATCTGAAGACAGTGATACACGCGGGCGGCGTAGTCGGACCGGCAGTGCTCGCGCTGGCGGAGCGCACGCCGGTCTCAGGGCGGGATTTTTTGCATGCATTCCTGCTCGGCATCGAAGTGGCGTGCCGCGTGGGGCTCGTCGTCTATCCCTGGCATTACGCGCGCGGCTGGCACATCACCGGCACGGCCGGCACATTCGGCGCCGCCGCTGCCGCGGGAAAATTGCTGGGGCTCGACGAGCAGCGTATGACGTGGGCACTCGGCATTGCGGCGACGCAGGCCGCGGGCCTGCGCGAAATGTTCGGCACCATGTGCAAGAATCTGCACGGCGGGCGCGCGGCGCAGAACGGATTGAGCGCGGCTCTGCTCGCGCAAAAAGGTTTCACGAGCTCGAATCATGCGCTCGAAGCGCCGCGCGGTTTCGCCAATGTAATGGGCGACGCGCCCAATCTCGCGGCGATTACCGACGGCCTCGGCACCACTTTCGAGGTTTCGCAAAATACTTACAAGCCTTTTCCGTGCGGCGTGGTGATTCATCCGGTCATCGACGGCTGCATCACGCTCAAAGCAGCGAATTCGATTGCCGCGGCTGACGTGCGCAGCGTCGTGCTGCGCGTCAACCCGCTCGTGCTGGAATTGTGCGGACGCAAAACACCGGCGACAACGCCGGAAGCAAAGTTGAGTGTTTATCATTCCGCGGCGGCAGCATTAATAAAAGGCCGGATAACAGAACAGGAGTACGCGATGTCGTGCGTGTCGGATGCGGAAGTCGTTGCGCTGCGCGGTAAAGTCGTCGCCACCACGGACGCCGCGATACGCGGCGACGAGGCCGACGTCGTCATCGAGTTCGCCGACGGGAAGTCGCTGCACCATCATGTAGACTACGCCGTCGGCAGTACGCAGCGCCCGATGTCGGACGCTGACATCGAAACGAAATTCCGCGGTCTCGCCGCATCCATACTGCCTGCGACTGCCATTACGCAGTTGATCGAAAACTGCTGGAACATAACCAAGGTGGGCGATGCTGCGGTGCTGGCAAAGTTGGCGACGGCGCGGTCGATCTGAAAACGTATTTCAGAATAATGGCAGCGCAGGCGACTCGCCTACATAGTTAACGAATGAAGGAGAGTCGCCTGCGCTGCGCGAAATTGAGGAAATCATGCAGGTTCACAGGTCGATACCCGGTATTCTTATTGCATGCGCGGTCGCATCGCTCGCGGATGCGCAGAGCTATCCGACCAAACCGATCCGTTTCGTAGTCGGTTTCACGGCCGGCGGCGCGTCCGACATCACGTCGCGCATCATCGGCCAGAAACTGACCGAGCACCTGGGCCAGCCGGTGATCATAGACAACCGCGCGGGCGCGAGCGGCACCATAGCCGGCGGCATAGTCGCCAAGGCACCGCCCGACGGTTACACGCTGCTGTCGGGCGCGACCAGCATACTGGCGATTAATCCGGGTCTGTACAAGAAACTCGATTACGATTCGCTGCGCGATTTCGCGTCGGTCTCGCAAACGGTTTCGATGCCGCAACTGCTCGTCGTGCATCCGGGCGTCAAGGCAACGTCTCTCAGGGAATTGTTGACGCTTGCCAAGGCGCGGCCGGGCGAACTCAATTATTCGTCGTCGGGCAGCGGCAGCTCGAGCCACCTCGCGATGGAATTGCTTAAATACATGACCGGCATCGATCTTGTGCACGTACCGTTCAAGGGCAGTGGGCAGGCCATGCCGAATTTGCTTGCAGGGCAGATGCAGCTCGTGTTCGATCCGATGCCGAGCTCTCTGCCGCACGTCAAAAGCGGCCGGCTGCGCGCAATCGCGATATCCACGACCGCGCGCTCGCCAGCGATTCCGGAGCTGCCTACCGTCGCGGAATCCGGCGTGCCCGGATACGAAAGTAGCCTGTGGTACGGCGTGCTGCTGCCGGCGCGCACGCCGCCGGCCATCGTGGCGCGCCTCAATCAGACGATCAATGCGATCCTGCGCGAACCCGACGTATTAGAGCGTTTCGCAGGACTCGGTGCGGCGCCGCTCGGCAATTCTTCAGCCGAGTTCGGCAAGTACATCGCCAGCGAAGTTGTCAAATGGGGCAAGGTCATCAAGGCGGTCGGTATTCAGACCGAGTAGCGCATCGCGCGCATCAATTCGATTAACCACAGCAAGGAGATGCAAGTGAACAAGGAACTGTACGAAAAAGGACAAAAAGTGCGCCGCGAGGTGCTGGGCGATAAATACGTGGATGCCGCGGCCAAGACGACCACCGATTTCAACCGGCCGTTCCAGGAACTGATAGCGGAATACGTGTGGGGCACGCTTTGGAGCCGGCCCGGTCTCGACCGCCGCACGCGCGCGCTGCTCAACCTCGGCGTATTGACGGCAATGGGCCGCACCGAGGAAGTGAAGATTTATCTCGTCGCCGCGCAGAACGTCGGCGTCAGCCGCGAGGACGTGCAGGAGGTGCTGATGCAGACAGCGATCTACTGCGGAATTCCAGCGGCGCTCGACAGCTTTCGCATCGCGCAAAACTTTTTCAACGAGCAGGATGCTAAAAAAACCTGAGGCAGGACAGCCGCAGATACATTCTTTTTAATACCCCCTTGAGGGGTACGCAGATAAACGCAGATACTTCACAAACGCATGACTACCTTTCTTGAAAGCTTTGGAATTATCTGCGTTCATCTGCGTCTATCTGCGGTTCAGATGCTCTGCGCCTTTGCGTTAGTAACGACCGTGCACGCGCAGCAATATCCCGCGAAACCGATCAGGATAATCGTCGGCTTTGCCGCCGGTGGCGCCGCCGACGTGACGGCGCGCATGCTGGCGCCCAGGCTCTCCGCGATACTCGGGCAGCCGGTCGTCATCGAAAACCGTCTCGGCAGCGGCGGCGCGATCGCCACTGAATTTGTCGCGAAGTCGACGCCCGACGGCTACGCGTTGCTGCTGATGCCGGCAGCGGATGCCGCGCAGCCCGCCATACGCCGCAAGCTGCCGTACGATCTCGAGCGCGATTTCGTCCCCGTCACGCGTATCGTGCTGGGGCCGTGGGTGGTGGTCGTCAATCCTTCGGTGCCCGCGCGCTCGGCCAGGGAAATGATTGCGCTGGCCCGCGCAAACCCCGGCAAGCTGAATTACGCATCGTCGGGCATCGGCAGTTCGGCACACATCACCACCGAGCTTTTCAGTTCGATGGCGCAAATCAAGCTCGTGCATATCCCGTACAAAGGCGTATCCGACGGTGTGGTCGCAACCGCGGTCGGCCAGGCCGATATGATCTTCGCGAGCTATCCCGCCGCGCAACCGATGATGCAGGTGGGCAAAGTAAGGCCGCTTGCCGTCAGCATAGCCAAACGCTGGGTCATCATGCCTACGATACCGACACTCCACGAATCCGGACTTAAGGGTTTTGACCGCTCGGGCTGGTACGGCATTTTGGCGCCAGCGGGCACGCCGCGTGAAATCGTCATGCGGCTTAACACGGTGATCGGCTCCATCGTCAACGCACCCGAGATGAGCGACGCGCTGAGGAAGCAGGGTTTGGAACCGAGCACCAGCACGCCGGAGGAATTCGGCGCTTTCATCCGCAACGAAGTCGCACAGAACATGCGCATCGCCAAGTCGGCGGGCATAGTCACCGAATAACCGAGTACGAAGGAATATAAATGGATCTGGAATTGAAAGGTATGACCGCGCTGGTAACAGGAGCCTCGCGCGGAATCGGGTTTGGCGTGGCGCGTCGCTTCGCGCTGGAAGGCTGCAACGTGCACATGGCCTCGCGCAGCGCGCAGGATCTGGAAAAGGCGCGCGACAGGATTCTGAAGGAAAGCAAAGTCACCGTAACTTGTCACGCACTGGATTTGTCGCGCGGCGAGAACACCGACCGACTCGTCGCGGAATGCGGCGACGTGGACATACTCGTCAACAACGCGGGCGCGATCCCGCAGGGTGACCTGCTGGCGGTGGATGAAAAACGCTGGCGCGAAGCCTGGGACCTGAAAGTTTTCGGTTACATCAATCTCACGCGCGCTATGTATGCGCGCATGCGCGAGCGCAAGCAGGGCGTCATCGTCAACGTGATCGGCACGGCAGGCGAACGGCCGGCGCCGGTTTATATCGCGGGTACGGCGGGCAATGCGGCGCTGATGGCGTTCTCGCGCGCGCTGGGCGGCGAGAGCGTCGACTACGGCGTGCGCGTGCTGGGCGTCAATCCGGGAGCCACAGAAACCGAGCGCTCGCGCGCGCGCATCGAAAAGCTGGCGCAGACGAAACTCGGAGACAGCAGCCGCTGGCGCGAATTGACCAAGAGCGCGCCGCTGGGGCGGTTGGCGACGGTCGATGAGCTTGCGGACGTGATTGTGTTCATGGCTTCCGCGCGCGCTTCCTACGTCAGTGGCACCATAGTGACGGTCGACGGCGGGCGCACCATACGCGACCGCACAGTGTAGGGTTACGGCAGATTGAACCGCGAAGGACACGAAGGACACGAAGGACACAAAGGAATTCCAGTGCGGCATAAACCACATTTGTTGCTCGCTGGAATCTGCGTCGACGTCTTGTGTCGAGTGCATTGTGAATGGAGTATGAAGGTTCCCTTCGCGTCCTTTGCGTCCTGCGTGGTTCAAGTTTGAGTTGTAGTAAATACGTTGTCGAATCCATGAACCAGATAAAGGCGAACTCATGCTGCCTCTAGATGCATTACCGGTTCCAGCGTCGCCGCCTTCCGCGTCTTTGCTGGCCGGCGTAACGGTCATCGATCTGACGACCTCCATCGCCGGGCCGTACGCAACGATGTTGCTCGCCGATATGGGCGCGCGCGTGATCAAGGTCGAGCGCCCGGGCAGCGGCGACGATTGTCGCGCGTGGGGGCCGCCGTGGCACGAGGGCGAATCGCTGTGGTTCCTCTCCGTCAACCGCAACAAGGAAAGCGTCACGCTCGATTACAGCGGTGACGCGGGACGCAAGGTTTTGCACGACCTGGTGAAAAAGGCCGACGTCGTGATCGTCAACCTAGTCGGCCGCGTGCAGAAAAAGCTCGGCATCGACTATGCGGCGCTGCAGGCGATCAAGCCCGATCTCGTGTTCGTATCGCTCACGGGTTTCGGGCTCACCGGCGCGCGCAGGGATTTTCCGTGTTACGACCTGATTGCCGAAGGTTACAGCAGCGTGATGGACCTGACCGGCGAAGCGGACAGTCCGCCGCAAAAAGTCGGCACGCCGGCGGCCGATCTGATTTCGGGCATGGATGCCGCGATGGCAACGCTCGCCGCCCTGTTCGAGCGCGCCAAATCCGGCAAAGGCCATCACATCGATATCGCGATGGTCGACAGCATGACGCGCTTCATGTCGCCGCGCATCGTGCCTTATCTCGGTAGCGGCGAAGCGCCGCAGCGCACGGGCGCCAAAGACAGCGTGATCGCGGTATACCAGGCGTTCGATACGCAAGACAGGCCGCTGACGCTCGGGCTCGGTAATGATGCCATCTGGAAACGTTTCTGGCAGGCAGTCGGACAGGCGGCGAAAGGCGAGGATGCGCGCCATGCGAGCAACGCGGACCGGCGCGGCGCGCGCGCGGAAATCGTGGCAGACATTCAATCTATCCTGAAGACGAAACCGCGTGACGAGTGGCTGCAGCTCTTCATGCAGGCAAAAGTTCCCGCCGGGCCGGTGAACAGCGTGGAAGATCTCGCGCGCGATCCGGAGCTAATCGCGCGCGGCCTGCTGTATACGGCGAATTCCGGTGGCCGGCGCGTGCCGCAGGTCGGCCTCGGCATCGGTATCGACGGCGTCAACGCGACTTACCGCTCGCCGCCACCCAAGCTCGGCGAGCATACGGCGGCAGTATTGCGCGACTGGCTGGGTTACGACATGCAGGCGGTGGCGAGCCTGCGCTTGCAGAAACTCATTTAGAGCCCATCTCAAAATACAAGAAAACGGTTGGCCGCAGATAAACGCGTTTATCTGCGGCTCAAGCGAATTTTGCGACCGCTTCTTACCCAGCCTTCGTCAGATGCGGCGCGCACTTCACTCGGACGGCACGCGCGCCGCGGCGACCACCTCGGCATACTTGCCGCGCTCGGAGCGTATGAAGTCCGCGAACTGTTGCGGTGAATTGCCGACCGGCTCGGCGCCTTCTTCGGTGAGGCGCGATTTGACGTCGGGCTGGTTGAGCACCCGGACCATCTCCCGGTTGAGGCGATTGACGATCGCCGCGGGCGTGCCGGCAGGCGCCAGCGCGCCGTACCACGAGGCCAGTTCGTAGCCTGCGACGCCGCCTTCCGCCACGGTCGGCGTGTCGGGCAGCACCGTGGAGCGTTTCGCGGTCGACACCGCCAGCAATTTGAGTTTGCCCGAGCGCACCTGCGGCATGGTCGACGGGATCGCGCCGAACATGAGCTGCACGTGGCCGCCCATGACATCGATGATGCCCTGTCCGGTTCCCTTATACGGCACGTGCACGAGCTCGATCCTGGCCATTCTTTCAAATAATGCCATCGACAGATGCGTGGCGTTCCCCGTGCCGGAGGATGCATAGCTCAGTTGACGCGGGCGGGCCGTCGCATAAGTTATGAGATCGCGCACCGAGCCGACGGGGACCGACGGATGAGTGACCAGGATGAATGGAATCAGTGTTGCCAGAGTGATGGGCGCGAAATCCCTGATCGGGTCGTAGCCCAGCTTCTTGTAGAGGCTCGGGTTGATGGCGAGAGCGCTCGACGTGAAGCTCAGCGTGTAGCCGTCGGGCTGCGCCCTGGCTGCGAGTTCCATGCCGATGTTGCCGTTCGCGCCCGTGCGGTTCTCGACAACGAATGACTGTCCCAGCGTTTCGCCGACCTTGAGCGCGATGGCGCGCGCGACGATGTCCGTGCCGCCGCCTGGAGCAAAGGGAACGATCATGCGCACCGGCTTGTGCGGGTAAACCTGGGCGTGCGCCATTCCCGTCGCGACGAACAGCGCGGCGATTCCCAGTCTCAAGTTCTTTTTATGCATTGCTCTGCGAGTCCTTTTTTTTGGGCGGCGCGCTAATCCGCGCGCATCCCGGTTTCTTTGACGACGATGCTCCATTTCTTGATTTCCGCGCGCACGTACTGCTCGAACCGCTCGGGCGGCAGGTACATGATCTCCGCGCCCAGTGTCTGAAACCGGTCTTTCACATCCTGCGTTTTGAGCAGCTTTTCGATCTCGGAGCTGAGGCGCGCAACGATGGGGCGCGGCGCGCCCGCCGGCATGACCATGCCGTACCATATAGTGCTTTCGTAACCGGGCAGCCCCGCTTCAGCGATGGTCGGGACGTCGGGCATGCTCGGCGACCGGTTCGCGGACGTGACGCCGAGCGGACGCAGCCGGCCTGATTTCGCGAGCGGAATTGCCGACACGATAGTCGCGAAAATGACCGCCACCTGGCCGCCGGCGACGTCGACCAAGGCCGGGCCGCCGCCTTTGTACGGGATGTGCGTCATCCTGACCTTGGCCATGTAGTTGAAAAGCTCGGCCGTGAAATGGTTGGAGCTGCCGATGCCCGCCGACGCGTACGTCAACCGGCCGTCTTCCGCCTTGGCCAGCGCGATAAGCTCGGGCACCGACTTTACGGCAATATTGGGATTGACCACCAGCAGGTTCGGCATCGACACGAAGTTGGCGAGATAGGTGAAGTCCTTCAGCGAGTCGTAGGGCAGGCTTTTATACATGCTCGGATTCACCGCGAGGGTACTGGTGGCGGCGAGCATCAGCGTGTAGCCGTCGGCAGGCGTGCGCGCCACCATGCCTGCTGCCGCCGAGCCCGCGGCAGCGGGGCGGTTGTCGATGACGACGGGCTGGCCGAGCGCATCGGAGAGGCGCGTGCCGACGATGCGCGCGACCACGTCGGAAGCGCCGCCCGGCGAGTAGCCCAGCACGAAGCGGATGGGCTTGCTCGGGTACGGCTGCGCTGCCGCTCTGCCGGCCAGCACTAAAGCGCACACGCCCGCAACTCCTAACAGCAGCAGCTTGCCCGGCAACTGCGTCACGCACGCGAGCGGTGCATATGCAGCGTACCGGTAACCGTCTGTCGTCTGCATCAGTTTTTCGTCGGTTTGTCCGCAGGTCGCCGCGTGCCGCGGAATCCGCACGGGACGCTCGGACTGCCTGGTTTATTTTCGCCGCGTTATTATCACTCATTGCCGCAGCTTGAGCATCGACCCGCCTCGCACTCGCGCGGGAAAACATGCCTATAATGGCAGCGAGCTTGCGCACATGCGCGGCATGGAATACAGAACAAGAGCGACATGCTCGCCGGACCGTTCACGAGGAGCAGCCGCGCGCGACGAGCACTTCGCGCAGCTGGCAATGCCGCCCGATTCCATGTTGCGTGTTCATCATCGCGGAACCGCGCAGGCAGCCAAGACACGCATAGAAAATTCCAGTTCATAGCACACCCCCGAATGGATGCCACCACTCAAGCCCTCGTCGAATTCTGGCGCCGCGCCGAGCCTGATCGTCTCACGCCACCTGCGGTACTCGCCTGTAAACGGCGCGTGATCGACACCATAGGCTGCGCGCTGCTTGCCTACGACGCTCCACTCAGTCAGGCTGCGCGCCGGATCGCGCTGCGGCATACCGGTAATCCCGCCGCCACGATCTGGGGCACGACTGCGCAGGCGGCGCCGGAAGCCGCGGCTTTCGCCAATGGCGTGATGCTGCGGTTTTCCGACATGAGCGATATGTACCGCGGAAAAAGCGGTGGCCATCCGAGCGACGTCATGGCGGGAATCCTGGCGGTTGGCGAGACGGTGGAGGCCGATGGTCCGGCTGTCATCAACGCCATTGCCCTTGCGTACGACGTCTACTGCAGTTTCTGCGATGCAATCGACATCAATTCCCTGGGGTGGGACCAGCCCGTGTATTCGATCCTCGCGTCGGTGCTGGGCGCGGGTAAGCTGCTGGGCCTCACCGACGCGCAGATGGAAAACGCCATTGCGCTGGCGCTGGCGCCGAATATGGCGCTGTATCAGACGCGGCAGGGCGAGCTGTCCAACTGGAAAGGCTGCGCCGGCGCGAACGCATCACGCAATGCAGTGTTTGCGGCGTACCTCGCGCAGGAAGGTTTCACCGGCCCCACTGCAGTATTCGAAGGCAAGGGCGGGTTGTTTGATGCGATCGGGCGGTTCGCATGGCCGCTGCCCGACGGCAGCTCGACGCAACGCTGGATCGAGCGCACGCATTTCAAATGCTTTCCGATCTGCTATCACGGCCAGACGGCGGTGTGGGCGGCGCTGGCCGCGCGGCCCCAACTCGGCGACCAGCAAATCGCGCAGATCGAACTTGAGACGTACAAGTCGGCGGTGCAGATCATGGCGAGCGACCGCTCGCGATGGTCGCCCGACAACCACGAGACTGCGGACCACAGCCTGCCGTTCGTGATCATCTCGGCCCTGCTCTACGGCGAGGTGACGGACGCTTCATTTGCGCCGTCCCGGCTGAGTGACGCCAGGATCAAAGAGCTGATGCAGAAAGTTGCGGTACGCGAAAGCGCGGACTGCACGGCGCGCGCGCCCGAAGCAGCTCCGTGCCGTCTGACCATCACCACGAAAGCCGGCGCGCAGATTAAAACCGAGGTCCTGTATCCCAAGGGCCACAGCATGAACACGCTCAACGATGCCGAGATAGATCTCAAGTTCAGCCAGATGTTCCGCAACTTCGGCACGCCGGAGCAGGGCGCGGCATTGCTGGCCGAGATGCGGCGCCTCGATGAGGTCAGGGACATCCGCGAGCTGCTGGCCGGGATAGCGCGTGCTGCGTCGAGCGGCAACCGCGAGGCGGTTCGATAAAGCCCGTGCCGGATATCGATAAGTTGCATACGGTCATCATCGGCGCCGGCGCCGTCGGCGGCTACGTCGGCGCCCATCTCGCGCGTGCCAACTTCGACATCACGTTCGTCGATGCATGGCCCGAGCACGTCGAGCAGATACGCGGCAAGGGTGTGCGCGTCAGCGGCACGCAGGGCGATTACACGCTGCCGGTGAAGGCGCTCCATCTCGCAGAAGTGCAGCAGCTGGTGAAGACGCCGGTGGACATCGCGATCATCGCGACCAAGTCTTTCGACACCGCCTGGAGCGCGCGATTAATCCGGGATTACCTGGCGCCCGACGGCTTCGTGGTCTCGATGCAGAACTCGATCAACGAATACCGGATCGCGGCAGTCGTGGGCTGGAGCCGCACCGTAGGCTGCGTACTTAACACGATAGGTGTGAGCACCGTCGGCCCTGGCCACCTGACGCGGCATCGCACGCCGGGCGGCGACGAGCACCCGGTCTTTCGTATCGGCGAGGTTCACGGCCGGGTGACGCCACGCGCGCAACGGCTCGCTGCGATGCTGCGGCACGTCGACGGCTCGATGGTTACCGCCAATCTGTGGGGCGAGCGCTGGTCCAAGCTCGCCACCAACGCGATGCAGATGGGCATACTCGGCGCTACCGGTCTTTGCAACGAGGAAATCATCGGCGACGCGCCGACGCGCAGGCTGATCATCGGCGCCGCCGCAGAGTCCGTGCAGGTTGCGCGCGCGCACGGGTTCGACATGGAGCCCATCGTTTACGAGGAGCTCGATTGCTGGCTGCGCGCGGCGCAGGGCGACGCCGCCAGCGTGCAGACCGTCGAGGCGGCATTGTTCAAGTACCTCGCCCGCCAGACCGAGTCCGGGCGCAAGGGGCACGGCTCGCTCGGCCGCGACATACTCGCGGGACGCCGCTCCGAAATCGATGCCGTCAACGGCATGATCGCCGACAAGGCGGACGAACTGGGTATCGCGGCACCTATACACCGGGGGCTCACGACTATCGTCAGGCGCATCGAGCGCGGCGAATTGACGCCGGGCAAAGCGAACATTCTTGGTCTGATAGAGGGCACGGCCCGTAAAAAAAAGGAAGATTCCGCATGTCTGATCTGAACGCTTTGCGCATAGTGGTGCTGGGCGCCGGCGCGGTGGGCGGTTACATCGGCGGCCACCTGGCACGCGCTGGCTACCGCGTGGCCCTGGTGGACTCCTGGGCGGAGCACGTGGAGCACATCAACGCGCACGGCATCCGTCTCACCGATCCGCTCGGCTCCATCGTCATTCCCGCCGAAGCGATGCATCTGCATCAGGTGCAGGCTTTCATCAAGGATCCGGTCGACATCGCGTTCGTGTGCACCAAGTCGTACGACACCGCGTGGATGACCAAGATGATCGCGCCGTACTTGCGCGCCGGCGGCTACGTCGTCTCGGTGCAAAACAGCCTGAATGAGGACGAAATCGCGGGCATCGTCGGCGCGGACCGCACGATGGGCTGCATCGCCAGCACGATCAGCGTAAGCGTCACGGGGCCCGGCGAGATCGAGCGCGCCCGCACGCCCGGCGGCGAGGCTTATACGGTCTTCCGCGTCGGGGAGCTGCATGGTCGTGTCACGCCCCGCGCGCTGGCGGTCGCGGAAATACTGTCCGCCGCGGACAGCTCGAAGGTGACGAACAACCTGTGGGGCGAACGTTGGGCGAAGCTCGTCACCAACTCGATGCACCACGGCATACTTGGGTCGGCCGGCATCACCGACCATCAATTGATGCAGAACGCGCCGACACGGCTGCTAGCCATCAAGTGCGCGGGCGAGGCCATCCACGTCGCGCATTCGCTGGGGCACGATCTCGAGCCCATACTGCGCATGCCGGCAAGCCTGTGGAGCGCCGCCGCCGATGGCGAAACTGCCGCGCTGAATGAAATCGAAGCAGGCTGGCTCAAATGGATGGAGCGCTCCAAGGTGCCGCACACCGGTTCGGTCGGCCACGATCTGGCCAAGGGGCGCCGCACCGAAATCGACTATACGTGCGGATATGTCGCCCGCATGGGCGAGCAGGTGGGGCGTCCCGCGCCCACGCAGGCCGCGCTCGCCGCCATGATCAAGCGCATAGAGCGCGGGGAGCTTACGCGCGGCATGCACAACATCGATGTTTTTCTCAAGCAGTGAAAGCGGCCATGAATAAATTCGGATTGATCGCGGCGGCTCTGCTGCTCGCGCCCGCCGGAATTTCCGGCGTGAACGCGCAGACTTATCCCGATCGCCCCATTCGAATGATCGTGCCCTTCGCACCAGGCGGCGGCACCGACATTGTTTCGCGGTTGGTGGCGCAGCGCCTGGCGGATTCCATCAAGCAGTCGGTCGTGGTCGACAACCGCGCCGGTGGCGCCGGCAATATCGGCACGGAGCTGGTGGCGCGCGCGAATCCTGACGGCTACACGCTGCTCGTCGGCTCGGCCACCATACTCGCCGTCAATCCGGTCATATTCAAGGTGACATATAACCCGAGCCGGGATTTCGCGCCCATTACGCGGCTCGGTTCGCAGCCTCATCTGATGGTGGTCCATCCTTCCTTACCCGCGAACTCGGTGCGCGAGTTCGTGACGCTCGCCAAAGAAAAGTCGCTAAAGCTTAACTACGGCTCGTCGGGCACCGGCGGCCCCGCGCATCTCGGCGGCGAGCTGTTCAAAATCGTCGCCGGCATTGACATGCTGCATATCCCGTACAAAGGCACCGGGCCCGCGGTGATCGACCTCGTTGGTGGCCAGCTCCAGGTGGGGCTCCTGTCGCTTGCTTCGTCGATGCCGCATGTCAAGACCGGCCGGCTCAGGGCGTTGGCGGTGACGAGCCCGAAACGCGCCGTCGTCGCGCCGGAATTGCCGACCATCGCGGAAAGCGGTTACCCCGGTTTCGAAGTGCGGTCCTGGTATGGTCTTCTCGCTCCGGTCGGCACGCCAAAGGCCATCATCGACAAGCTGAGTGCGCAGATTGCCTCGGTCCTGCGCCAGCCCGAGGTAATTGCCAGGCTGGCAAGCGACGGGGCAGAGCCCGGCGGCGACACGCCGGCGGAATTCGCGGCTTATATTAAAAGCGAGGCCGAGCGTTGGGGCAAGGTCGTCAAGACTGCCGGCATACGCGCGGATTAAGCCGCACATAACTGAATAATCAACTTTTATCGAATGGAATAAAACATGGGCAAGCACATCGTTTTCATAGGATCGGGCGCAGTCGGCGGTTATGTCGGCGCGCACCTCGCACGCGTGGGCGAAGACGTGGCGCTGGTTGATCCGTGGCCCGAGCACATCGAGGCGATCAAGCGCGACGGAATGCACCTCGGCGGCTCGCAGGGTGAGCATAAGGTCCGCGTCAAAGCCATGCACATGCATGAAGTGCAGAGCTTCGTCAAAAAGCCGGTTGACATCGCGATCATCTGCACCAAGTCGTACGACACCGAGTGGGCAGCGTTGATGATCAAGCAGTATCTGACGCCGCAGGGTTATCTCGTATCCATGCAAAACGGCATCAACGAGGAGCGCATCGCGAGCGTTGCGGGCTGGGGCAAGACGGTCGGCTGCGCGTTGAGCACTATCAGTGTCAATTGCTTTAAGCCAGGTCATATCAGCCGCTATCAACAGCCGGGCGGCGACCATCACACAGTGTTCCGCATCGGGGAAATTCACGGGCGCATCACGCAACGCGTGACTGAGCTCGCGGCAATACTGAATCAGGTCGATACCGCGAAGCCCACGGCCAACCTGTGGGGCGAGCGGTGGACTAAATTAACTGCAAACAGCATTACGCACGGCATTCTCGGCGCGACCGGCCTCGACAACCGCACTGTTTACATCGAGCGCGGCACCGCGCACCGGCTCGGGGTCAAGCTCGCGGCCGAATCGATCGCGGTCGGTCGTGCGCAGGGATTCGAACTGGGCACTGTGCTCGGCATCGCGCCTGACGACTGGTACGGCGCCGGCACGGGTGATGCGGCAGCGCTCAGAAATGTTCAGACCGGACTGACAGCGTGGATGGCGACTCTGCTCGAGCCGTCGCAATCGTCGGTTGGCCGCGATGTAGCGCGCGGCCGCCGCTCGGAAATCGATTTCACGAACGGGCTCGTCGCAGCGAAGGGCGCGGAAGTCGGCGTGCCGGCGCCGACGCACGCAGCACTCACGGCGCTGGTCAAACGCATCGACACCGGCGAGTTGCAGCCTGCCCCTGAAAACATCGAAGGTCTCCTTTAGTGCCGCGATGGCTGGTTCGAGGGCGTAGTTTGTTGCTGGCCTGTATGGCAGCGGCGACAGCATTGCTGTCTGTTCTGCAAAGTGCAATCGCGCAAACCTATCCAACCAAACCGATTCGAATGATTGTGCCGTTCGCTATCGCCGGGGGCACCGACATCGTCGCGCGCGCAGTGGCGCAGAAAATCGGCGAAGCGTTCGGGCAGTCAGTCGTCGTCGATAACAAAACCGGCGCCAACGGCAATATCGGGATGGAACTTGCGGCCAAGGCGCCGCCCGATGGATACACCATCATCATGACGTCCAGCGCGCTCGCGATTAATCCGAGTATGTACAAGGGACTCGGTTATGACGCCGTCAATGATTTCGCTCCCGTGTCGCTCGCCACCTTGATCCCGTTTATTCTGGTGGCGAATGCGGCGCTGCCCGTGAACTCGGTGAAGGAGCTCGTGACGCTGGCACGCGCGCGAAAAAAAGAATTAAGTTATGCCTCATCGGGCGCCGGCAACGCGACGCATCTCGCAATGGCGCTGCTCGAGATGATGACGAAAATAGAGTTGAATCACATTCCGTATAAAGGCACGGGTCAGGGCATCACCGACGTGATGGGCGGGCATGTGCCGCTGATGTTCGGCGCGTTGCCCTCGACGCTGCCGGGCGTCAAAGCGCGCAAGCTTAAGATTCTCGCCATATCCAGCTCGACGCGCTCGGCTGTATTGCCCGACGTGCCGACGGTGGCCGAAGCCGGAGTGCCTGGCTACGAACTCACGTCATGGTATGGCGTGCTGGCGCCGGCCAATACGCCGCAATCGATCATCATGCAGATAAACGCTGAAATCGTCAGGGCGCTGAGCACGCCGGAAGTGAAGTCGCGCCTGACAGGCGAGGGCGCCGAACCGGTCGGCAACAGCCCGCCGCAGTTTCAGGCTTACATACGCAAGGAAATCGACAAATACGCAAAAATCGTCGCGGCACTTGGCCTCACCGCCGGCCAGTAGCGCAGCCGAAAAGCCGCGCGCGTATGGTTTAAAATTCTCCAATCCGCGCGAGTCGAACCGCGCCCTGCGTGCCAGCAAATCCTTCCCTTTTAAAAGTGATAACCGTCATGACATTCGAAACAATTTTATACAAAGAAGAGGGCCCGATTGGCTGGCTGACGCTGAACCGGCCGGACGACGGCAACATGTTTACGGCGCAGATGTGCTACGAGATTCGCGACTGCATCAACGAGATCCGCCGCGAAACCCGCACGCGCGTACTCGTCATCACCGGCGCCGGCGACAAATTCTTCTGTATTGGTGGACGCAAAGATGGCCTCGAAGACAGCACGCTGTACGCGGGTATGCTGCCGACCCTCGAGATTTACGAGAGCATCGATCGCCTGCAGAAACCGGTGATCGCGGCGGTCAACGGTTTTGCGGTCGGCGGCGGCCAGGTGCTGCAGGTGATGTGCGAC
>JANXRI010000196.1 GCA_025353085.1 Betaproteobacteria bacterium | reverse complement strand
CGATTGCTCGCTCGTGCGCATCGCAAATCTGTATGCAAATGTGGTACAGCGCGGCACGGCGCACGACCTCGCCGAGTGTTTTGCGATGATATCGAATCGTCCCGCGCGCATCATGGGCTTGAACGACTACGGCATCGCCGTCGGCAATGCAGCGGACTTCATCGTGTGGAATGCGCGAACACCGGACGAAGTAATTGCGACTATCGCGCCGCCGCTGCTCGGTTACAAGCGCGGCCGCCGCGTGTTTACGCGCGAGATGCCCGTCCTGCACAGCCCCGCATTAGTTTGAACGCAGGCCTGGATTGATTTCATGCGGAGTAATCGAATGGGCATTATCTGGACAATATTGATTGGATTTATTGTTGGCTTGTTGGCGAAGATGATCATGCCGGGTCGCGATCCGTCGGGCTTTTTCATTACCGCTGTGATTGGTATCGCCGGTTCGCTGCTCGCCACGTACGGCGGTCAGGCGATGGGTTTGTATAACGCAGGTGAGGCCGCGGGCTTTATCGGATCGCTGATCGGGGCAATCATCCTGCTCGTGATTTATCACATGGTCCGAAACAAAACGACCACGTGATCCGACGTGCCTGACAAATTACTTGCCACGAACAGATAAACAGGAGAGCGCAATGGGTCTAATGGATATTCTGCAACACTATGCGCAGCCGGCGTCGCAATCCAGCCCTGATGCGGCGCAAGCGCATTACGACGAGGTATCGAAGTCTGCGCCGCCTGAAGTATTAGGGCAGGGCTTGGGTGACGCGTTTCGGGCCGACCATACGCCCCCATTCGGCCAAATGGTCGGCCAATTATTTGGCCAATCAAATCCGCAGCAACGAGCCGGTGTTATTAACCAGTTACTGGGTGCAATCGGGCCAGGCGTGTTGGCCAGTTTAGGTGGCGGCATGCTTGCCCGAATGACGGGGCAATCGAACTCCGCTGCCCCTCAACTGACGCCACAGCAGGCGGCAGACGTTACCCCGCAGCAGGTGCAGGAAATTGCGACACACGCTCAGCAGAATGACCCGAGCGTCGTCGACAAGATCGGCGGCATCTATGCGCAGCATCCGCAACTCGTCAAAACACTCGGCAGCGCTGCCTTGGCTGTGGTGCTGGCCGGCGTTGCTAATCGGATGCGGAATTAGAGTGCGCGGTCGCACGCGGCTCGCGTCTACAAACAAACGATCGCCGACATTTTTAACGTGCTGTCTATCCGAGGCACTTAAGGCGGACGGCCACCTTCGACTGCGCGGTGCTCAAGCTACGCTTTTATTACTGCTTGGCCGCCGTATTACCGCTTGGGTCGTCGAAACTTAATACGTTGCAGCGCTTGCTCCGGGTTTTTGCCATAAGCGAGCTGCATGAGTAGCTGCACAGTGCGCGGGATGGCACGACCACACTCATAACGGCTTCCGCCAGATTGGGAAATACCCAGCCGTTTCCAAAACTGAAACTGATTGACGCCTAAACTACGCCGCAATGCGAATGCGGCCTTACCCGTGGTTGTTTTGTCAGTCATATTGAATTTCCTAGGCTGCGTGAATGCTATTTGCCCACGACCGGCGCCGTGGTCCCAGCCTTCGAACGTGTGCTGGCTACCTATAATTACATTAGCATATAACGGTGCGCCCCCTCATTTTATCTATTATGCACTTCTCACCTGCGATGTTCCTGCCGCCCCTCGCCGGCAGGTCGTCACGCCTACAAGCTGACTCTAATTGAGCCTCAGTACGTCGACTAGTGAACGCGTATACGAGCGCACGCGAAACGACCTTTACATCTCGTATTTCGTGATGTCGAGCGAACCGGTGGGTCAGCAGAACAGATTCCTACCAGGTAGGCGGCTTGTGCACAGTAGTCCCCGATATAGGGCTAGGTAATTGGCATGCTGCAATAGCAGCCGCAGGGATTGATATAGTCTTATTTGCATAGCGCCTTAGCTGCGCTGACGGCCTGCGCAGGGCGGGGTCTCCCGGCACAATAATTACAATTTTTTTCGTAGTTCGACTTTTACGATGCGCATGGCTTCCGACAGATCGCTGTCATTCGAAACGAATGCGGCGCAGTCATACTCATTTCGCCACGCATCATTGACCATGTGCAATGCTAAATTGACGTCCGAACCTTTTTCTTCAGTCGTGTGGACGCGAGCGAACAGTGTCGCGAGCGAAACATTGTCCGTTAATCGGCGTTTCAAGCATCATATTCACAACTGAACTTAAGTAGTGGCCGCGCGTAATTGTGAGTCCAGGCACATAGGCCTGGAGCGCATTCAGATAGGCCGTTTGTCTGAAATGGATGTTGGGATCATTCGGCCGCGGCGAGACATTCGCAGATAGTATTTAATCGCGGTAATTTGATTTTGAGCGCCCAAGAGTGTGTTGAACAACGCGCCGATGTCGAGCCACTTGTGAGGCGGGCGGCCCGGAAAGAGAGGCGATATCCTTCCACTTTTCGTATCGTTTCAGGATCTCGCGGGGAAGTGCCGAAAGTTGTTTGTCGATACGACGGTGTTCTTCAATGCGCCACATGCCATATTGTGTCTATACTATAAATGGCATGTCAAGGCCCACTGTTTTCTGCGGCGTAACGCAACAAGCTAACCGGCGACCGACGCGCGGCCAAAAGCCCGCCGGCGGGCGTCCGGTTAAGCAAACGGTTCAGATCGCGGCTCGCTTCGCTCGCGCGATCTAACCTTAGTCGTTATGCGGCAACTTCGATGTAATCGACGCTGCTGGATGGCTGAGGGGGTTGAGTGCCGTCTTCGCGAAGTCCGGCCAGATGAAATTCAATCGCTTCGCGAAGAACCGACTCCGCTTCTTCCACTGTGGCACCCGTGGCAACACAACCTGAAGATCGGGTACGTAGCCGGAAAAATTGTTTTCCGCCTTTTCAATTACGATCGCGTAGCGCATATATCACCTCACTTCTTGAGCCCAGCCTGCTTGAGGATACTATTTAGTGTGCCGGCCGCCAAATCGTCGCTAGGTTTTCCCGCCACAGTGACCCGGCCGGGTTTTGCGGCATGTTTGAATTGCCGATGGCTCCCGCGAGTCGCGACCAGGAACCAGCCATCGTCTTGAAGCTGTCGCAGTATATCGCTGACTTTCATTATTCCAGCATATCAGCATAAATTGCGGGAGACAAAAGGCACCGATTCCGTTGCGGCATAACGTTCGACATGAGCGGCGGGCCAAAGGGCGCGAAGCGGCCTTTGGAACGTCCGCTCGATGGAGGGGTTGGACGAAGCCGCTACGCGGAGAAAGCAGTGATGGTGATTGGGATACATCGTCCTTTACGAGATAGGCGATTCGGTAATGTCCGTACAGCAGGATGCGGACGTTTCGCGATGAGGCGATGTAACGATGTCCGATCTCGGGAAAGGTAGCGAGGACTTGTGCCCGCTCGTAAATTTCTTGAACGGTTCGAGCGGCAGCGTGCGGATTGTCTACAGTGATGTACTCGAAGATATCTTCGAGCCACCGCCGAGCTTCATCGGTCCACTCTATTGTTGCCATGATCGGATGCGGTGCGCCATCTCGTCATTTGAGATAGTGCGCTTCGCGTCCGAATCGGCAAGGCCGCGCTCGACCATAACGTGAAAAGCCAGCTCGCGAACGATTTCCTCGCGCGAGCTATCCTCAGGCTGCCCTTGAATCAGGCGAGTAAGTTCTTCCTTGACTGTGGACATGACTAAGGCCTCCAAGTTGATGCTATTTTGCCACAATCACTTTTCATCGGCGATTGGCACATAACGTTCACGGTGCCCCGCGCGCACCGCTCTTGCGCGCGTCGGAGCCGACCGTGCGGTTATGCGACATTCTGCATCTTGTTCGCGAAATCGCGCCCTGACGTTGACGGAGGTAGCGGTTTCCCATCTTTGTGATAGAGCGAAATCGCTTCCTCTACGACGAGACACAACTGGTCGAAGACGGCTTTCTCGTCCTCGCCATGGCATCCACCGTAAATCAGGCCGGGCGAACTCCCGACAAAGCATTGGTCTTCTTCAGACCACTCGACGATCTTCGCGTACCTTGCACTTTCTTTCATGATTTTGACTCCTCAACGGCGCGCTTTACGGCGCGGACTTGATAGTGCTTCGCATCATCACCAAGCGCACCCGATATTGTGATGGGTTTTGAAACTTTCGGGTGTACGAAGTTTCGATGGCTGCCTTTCCCGCTCCGATTGACGAAACCAGCGCGTTCAAGCTCGACAATAAGCTCTCTTACCTTCTGAGGCACAAATTTACCCCTGAATATTTCGTCGCATAACGTTACGGTGAGGGGCGCGTGCTGCTTTTGCACGCGTCCTTCTCAACCGTGGGGTTATGCGCGCGCCTGCCAGATCGCTGGGTCTCGTCTTGCGTGAAACACCGCCAGTACGACAACACGTGTAGCTCCCGGGCGGGAAAATACTGAGTATGGGAAGCGACGAGCTTGCGCGCATCGAATTTCGAGGTGCTTGGCAGGGAACGTTCCAAACGGTCAGTTTGGCGCTCGGTATGTTGTGTCCGGCGGTCCAGCGGTGGGATTTGCACTCAACGAGAACTCTTTGGTCTGAGCAACCAAGGTCAAAGGCGTGCAATTTTTGCTTTGCACCAATACCAACTGGAACGGCATGACAGAGTTGCAGATGAACGTCTTGACGTGCAAAGCACTCCTGCGCCACGAGCTCGAAGTCTCTGCCGACATGCGAATTTGAAATTGAACCTACACGCTGAAACGGTGTGTCCATTGGCATCTAACGTCTTGCTCACCAGCGCGCTTCAGCGCGTCCGGTGCAGCTAAAGTTAGAGGTGAGCCGCGCAATCATATATAGGCCGATTCTCTTGCGCGCAAAGCTAAGCGGGCGGATCTTGTGGAGGCTTTACGGGATTCATGCGACCGGTGGCCCACCAAACGAGATAAGGAATCCCTCCGATGATGGCCATACTGAGCAGACCATAAATTGCACCCCTGTCCGATCCGAACGCCATCGAAAGTAGGCCGAGAAAAAACAGCGCAACAAAGAAAGAGATGATGGTGGCGACAACACGGACTGTCTTGTTCATTCGGATCTCCATTGCGCACGCGGCGCGGCAAATGGAATAGGTGCGAAAGGCTATTTCTGCTCAACCCACATGCGGATGCCCTGATCGTAGACCCAGATTTGAGTTGGCGCTGGCGCAACTGCACTAGTGATCCTTAGTCGCTTCGCGTCGCCAA
This sequence comes from Betaproteobacteria bacterium, assembly GCA_025353085.1. GTDB lineage: Bacteria > Pseudomonadota > Gammaproteobacteria > Burkholderiales > SG8-41 > PALSA-1004. Next base: position 734 of record JANXRI010000196.1, on the reverse strand, counting down.
TATGGCGCTCCGCCAGTTGCTTTGCATCTTCAAGCGATTTACCCACGGCAGTCAATTTGTCATCAACATGGATCAAATAGCCCATGACCAATTCGGAATCCATCGTCGAAGCCTCTCGATGTTGAATTTAGTTTGCTGCGCAGTTCCGTTGAGTAAGTGACATCTCGAAGAGAAGGGAATTGCGACTATCATAGAATTGATAAATTATCTCGGCGCCTTGCTTTAGTAGGTTCACAAGCCCAGGATTCGAACACGTTGCGTGAACGGAGTTTTCGTAGTGCTCGATTTTTAGGCGTGATGTGTTGATCTGTTCCTTGGGCTTTGTCACGTTGTACTTAAACATGATCCGTTTGCCCGAGGCCGAAACCGCAGTCGCCTGGACTTCTGCATTGACCATCATTGGAAGGTTCTTGCTAACCTCTACGGCCATACCCCGTATCCTGCTCTCCACCGTTTGCGCGGCCGATTCTCCCGCTACCCCTACTATCACCATCAGGATAAGAAGCTTGTAGCGATGCGCCGTCGTCATTTTGGAGACCTCTAACGTCAGCGTTCAGTGGCGCGCGGCTTCATGCGCGTCCGCTGCGACGCATAGTTGGACGAAGCCGCTACGCGGAGAAAGCAGTGATGGTGATTGGGATACACAATGTAACCTCGCCCCCTCATCCGAGGGGTTGTTCGAAACGAACGATGAGGTTACCCCAAGATGGAAACATTATCAGATTCGAAATTCA
>JANXRI010000146.1 GCA_025353085.1 Betaproteobacteria bacterium | reverse complement strand
CCGGCGCGCGTGACGGCAGACACGGTGCTGGAGATTGCCTACAAGGAGCTAATCGAGGAGTTGCGCCACAACCTGCGCGAGAGCCAGGACGAATCGGTGCCCGTATTCGCCTTTCCTTACGATTGGCGCCAGCCGCTGGAGCGCACGGGGGCACAGCTCGGTGTTTTCATCGATGAAGTCATTGCCCGAACCGCGCTGCTGCGGCATTACGAAAAAGAAAAGGGAAAGGCTGGCGCATGGATTGGCGACCAGCGTGTCAATCTCGTAGGCCACTCAATGGGTGGACTGGTGATTACCGGCTATCTCGCGCGCACAGGAAAGAAATCCAAAGTAGCCAAGGTAGCGACACTGGCAACGCCCTTCCGTGGATCCTTTGAGGCAGTGATCCAGTTGGCCACTGGCACCGCGAACCTCGGCGCCGGCCCGCCGAGCTCGCGTGAGCGCGAGACGGCGCGTGTTACGCCGGCCCTTTATCACTTAGTGCCCACCTGCGCCGGCATGACTATTGACGGACTAGCATCTGCTACGGAAACCTTGCTCGCACCGGATTTGTGGCAGAAGAGCATCGTGGAGTCGCTGCAGGAGTATGTCCGGCTCTATGCTGTCGATCCGAAAGGCGCAAAGCAACAGGCCGAAGAGCTCTTTGCTCAACTGCTGAAGACGGCGCGAGATCATGACGCCCTCGTCTCCGAATTCAAGCTTGGCGACGCGGGCTTGAAGGACAACGATTGGCTCTGTGTGGCCGGCACAAATTCCGAAACCCGCGTGGCCCTGAATATCGATACGAAACACGGCCCAGTGCAGTTCGACTTCCGAAGTAGCGATCGTGACGACCAATGGAATAACGATGCCGCGGTTCGCAGCGAGCGCACTGGGGACGGCACAGTGCCTTTCCTCGGCGCCTGCCCTACATTTATTCCGCGGGAACGCATCGTCTGCGTCACGCCGGACGACTATGGATATTGGGAAATACAGGACCGCCTGGTGAGTAAGGCGGCCGGCTTTCACGGCATTCTCCCCAACATGGACATGCTGCATCGCCTGCTGGTGCGATTTTTCACTGGTCGCCCGGACAAGCAGGGAAACACCTGGGGTCGCCGCGCTCCCGGTATCAAGCCCGGTGAATGGAAGCCGCCGATCGAACTAGAAGAGAAGCCGTAAATAGCGGTCCGAGAAATTGAGCCGCAGTAAAACGCAAAAAGCCTGAGGGAGATAGATTATGACGCTAGAGCTGAAACGGTCGATCCAATTGCATTCTTTTTTCTTCCTGCTTTTACTTGCAATTCCGCATCACACAGCAAATGCGGGAGACCTTACCGTCGTGGAAGGCGTTTGGACAACGGGTGTGGACAAAGAAAGCAGACAGTACAAGGATCGTTTGGATAAGACCGCACCTGCTCAGCCTCTGTATTTCTGGACAAGATTAAAAGGTGGGCGCGAATCACTTGAGTGGCTTGTCAAGAACGGCAAGCTTCCGATCATGCATGAATGGGTTTTCTCGAATGCGTTCACCACGAGCCTCGACAAAGTCGATCCGCAGCAGGAAGGCAAGTCATTGCCCGCAGGAAATATATCGGATACTGGCGGTTTAACCTCTCTCGTCAACAATGACGGCAAATTTCTATGGCGTACATGGAGCAACAAAGAGAGCCTCTGGCGCGGCACGTGGGTAGTCGCGGTCAAATATGCAGACGGCCAACCCGTGATGTGCGGGCCAAAAGCATGTCGCTGGCTGATAGTACTTAAGTAGTCGAGCGTCCCGGGGAGAATCACAATGGCTCAAAATTCAATACCGCCAAATACCAAACAAGCCTCCTTTTCGCAAGCTGTGGCTGATGCAGAACAGCTCCTTCGATATGCGTCCTCGAAAGGACTTGCACCGCCTAAGGAAATCGTCGACAAAATCGTCGATTCAAAACAACTGCTGGACAAGGACGACAAGGATGCTACTACTTTTAATCTCCAGAAGGAATTCTGGCTGGCATTATCGGCACTCTCGTCTTTAACGAAGCCAGCGACGGTGGAGAGCGTTCGGTTCGCATCTACGCCCGAGCGCTCTAAGATCAGCCTGCTCTTCTCGAGAGTTACCGGTATTGCCGGTACCTGGAGAACCATCGCAGATATTGCTGTCGGACGCGCCGCGGCATGGGCGTTGCTGGGCCTTCTTTTTGTGGCTGTGTTTCAAGTGTATTTTGAAGTTGGGAATACGACGGTAGAGAGTTATCTCGCCGCTAAGAAACAATACGCGACGAACGCGAATACCATCACCGCGGATAAACTAGAACTAGAGCATCTCAAAGCGAATCCAAAAACCGCACAGCAGCAAAACGATATCAACAAAAGAATTTCTGACAATACAATATCCAATGACCTGCTTCTCGCGCAGAACGAGAGAAATCTCTCTCTCATAAAAAACATGTTGTTCTGGATAAATTGGTTCGGCAAGGCAGCCGGTAAAGATGATCCAGCGCCGAGTGAATACGAAATCGCACAACGAATCATCTCTATTATGCAAGGGTTGATTATCGTGCTGCGAGACTTCGTGCTGCCGATGGGTTGGGGGTTTCTCGGTGCAGCTCTTTATGTGAGCCGTACTCTTGCCGAGGACATCAAGACTGTCGCATACGCTCCGGAACGGGCTATCATTTATCGGTCACGCTACTACATGGGCATGGTTGCAGGTTTTATCGTGGCTAAATTCTTCATTCCTCTGGCTGGAACCGCGGGAACCAGTACGATAACTACCACCACAGGAAGCAGCACGATAACTCCACTTGCGCTTGCACTTCTCGTGGGCTACAGCGTTGAAGTTCTCTTCACGCTGTTCGACAAGCTCATCGCGGCATTTTCGACGAAATAAACTCAAGCTTACATCGCGGACGGACTTGTTCGCCCCGGACGCAGGCGAGCGCGGCAAGAGCAGGGCATGACCTACATGGCCGACATTGATCCCGATAACCCTCTCACGCCCTTGCAGGCCGCCTCGTGCACCTATCGCATCGCGTTGGGGCCGCGCGCCGGACAGAAGGTGCTGAGCCTGCGCACCGTGGCCGGCCGCGACGAAAAAACCACGCGGGCCATGTGCGCCGATGCGCACGGCTTCAGCCTGCATGCCGGGGTGCGCTGCGGTGCGCATCAGCGCAAGGAACTCGAACGCCTGTGCCGCTACATCACGCGGCCGGCGATCGCCAACGAACGGCTCAAATGCGATGGCGCGGGTAACGTCGTGCTGCAACTCAAGAGCCCCTGGCGCGATGGCACCACGCACATCGTGATGTCGCCGCAGGAATTCATGCAACGCCTGGCCGCGCTGGTGCCGCGACCGCGCCTGCATCTGATTCGTTTTCACGGGGTGCTCGCGCCCAATGCCGGGCTGCGTGCGGCGATCGTGCCGGGTCCAGCGCACAATGTCAGCGTGCCCGCGGACGAAGACGCGCACGGCGCCCCGGCGCGCATGGGCTGGGCGCGCCTGCTCAAGCGCGTGTTCGACCTTGACCTCGAACACTGCCCGCAGTGTGGCGGTGATTTCAGGATCATCGCCGCCATCGAAGAGCCCGCAGTGATTGTCAAGATCCTCACGCACCTGGGCTTGCCTGCACGCGCGCCGCCGCGCTCGCCGGCTCAGCCGCTGCCTCTTTTCCAGGCGGCCTGATACTCAAGGCAAGCATGGTTCTGCAACAGCACCGACGATCTGGCGCGGCCTGCGCTCGTGCGAAGCGGGAAAATTGTGTCCAAGTCAGGCAATTCGGGCCGATTCAGGGACCGAATGGTCATCGAGAGCGGGGAATTTTCACCAGACTCCGCTCGATAGTCCGCTTGTCGGCCCGGCGATACCGTTGCCCATGGGGAAAAAGGTGGTTTGAAATTCCTATACACCGTGTGGAGGCGACAGGTGCGAC
>JANXRI010000112.1 GCA_025353085.1 Betaproteobacteria bacterium | reverse complement strand
GCGGCCGCTGCCGGCGTGCGCCGGAGGCAGTTTTTCAACAGCGTCGCGAACATGGTGCCACGGGTAATTGCCTGCGCATGCTGTTACTCCGCTTGCTTCGAAGGCGCCGGCCGCCGACGTAAGCTCTCAAGCTCCGCATTGCATCGAAACAGGCAAAGGTTATCTGCAACAGCATGCCGTCATCTCCGATAAAACTCGCGCATTCGGCGACGGCAATTTTTACGGCGGCCACCGGCGGATAGCCATAAACACCGCAGGAGATCGCCGGAAACGCAATCGATTTTAATGCGTGTTCGCGCGCAAGCTGGAGGCTCGCGCGATAGCAGGCCGCCAGCAACGCAGGTTCTCCGCGCTGACCGCCGTGCCACACCGGGCCGACCGTATGGATTACGTGCCTCGCTGGCAGGCGGTGACCGCGGGTAATCTTCGCGCCGCCCGTCGGACACCCGCCTAATGCACGGCATTCAGCGAGCAGACCGGGACCGGCGGCGCGGTGTATCGCGCCGTCGACGCCGCCACCCCCGAGCAGTGTGGTATTGGCAGCGTTGACAATCGCATCGACGTCAAGCGTGACGATGTCGACTCGACGCGCTTCAAGATTTCTATGCATTGGTGCGCAGTCAGAACGGCCCGCGGCCGAGCCAGCGCTCGATCTGATCAAAGCGATCGATGCCCCAGAACGGCTCGCCGTCGATCACGAAGTATGGCGAGCCGAACACGCCAAGCGTGATCGCTGCGTCGACCTCGTTCTTGAGCTTGTCTTTGACGGCGGCATCAGCGAGCGCCGCGAGCACGTCTGCGCGCTTCTCGCCGAGCGTTACAGCTACGTCGGCGGTAACTTCCGGGCTCGAGATATCGCGGTTGTTGACGAAGTACGCGCGAAACAGCGCATGCGCGAGTCGTTTGGCGCCGGCGGCATCGCGCGCATCGAGCCAATAAAAAGCGCGCGCGGGTGCCTGAGTCGCAATCGGAAATTTGGCCGGTTGCGTGTACTCGATGCCGTGAAAGCGCGCCGAGCGCAGGATATCGTGGATCGCGTATTTACCTTTGAGTGGCAAAGTCGGCAGAGGCTGCGCGCCGGTAATTTTGAATACGGCGCCCAGCAGGATTGGCCGCCAGTTCACGCGGCGGCTGTGTCTCGCCGCGAGATCGTCGATTTTTATCGCGGCTAAATAGCCGTACGGCGAAGAGAAATCGAAGTAAAAATCGATTGCCGGGGCCATGTGTATCCCTTTAAATGAACCGTTCGATCGCCATGGCGGTTGCTTCGCCGCCACCGATGCACAGCGCAGCAACGCCGCGTTTCAGCTGATATCTTTCCAAGGCGGCGAGCAGCGTGACGACAATGCGCGCACCGCTTGCACCGATCGGGTGGCCGAGCGCGCACGCGCCGCCGTGCACATTTACTTTGGCATGCGGCAACTCGAGATCGTGCATCGCAGCCAGCGTGACCACCGCAAACGCTTCGTTGATTTCGTACAAGTCGACATCGTGCCTATTCCAGCCGGTCTTCTCGAACAGTTTCTTGAGCGCGCCGACCGGTGCCGTCGTGAACCAGGCGGGCTCGTGCGCGTGCGTTGAGTGAGCGACAATTTTGGCGAGCGGCGTCAAGCCGCGCTTCTGCGCTTCGGACAAACGCATCAGCACCAGTGCAGCGGCGCCGTCGGAGATTGAACTCGAGTTCGCGGGTGTCACCGTGCCGTCTTGGCGGAACACCGGTTTCAATTGGGGAATCTTGCCGAGATTGGCCTTGAGCGGTTGCTCGTCCTGCGCGATGGTGGTTTCGCTTTTGCCGCCCTTGACTAAAACCGGCGTAATCTCGGCCGCAAACCAACCGTTGTTGATCGCTTCCTGCGCGCGCTTGAGCGAAGTGATTGCAAAACCGTCCTGCGCTTCGCGTGAGAATTGATACTTGGTCGCGGTGTCTTCGGCAAATGTTCCCATCAGGCGGCCGCCGCCTTTTTCGTCCCTCTGGTAGGCGTCTTCGAGGCCGTCCAAAAACATATGGTCTTTAATTTGGCCATGACCCAGGCGCAAACCGCCGCGCGCTTTCGGCAGCAGGTAAGGCGCATTGGTCATCGATTCCATGCCGCCGGCGACCATGATGCGGTTCGTGCCCGCGAGCAACAAATCGTGAGCAAGCATCGCAGCCTTCATGCCCGAGCCGCACATTTTGTTGACGGTCGTGCAGCCCACCCCGAGCGGCAGACCGGCGCCGAGTGCGGCCTGGCGCGCGGGCGCCTGGCCCTGACCCGCCGACAACACGTTGCCCATGATCACTTCCTCAACATCTTGCGGCGTCACGCCAGCGCGGTCGACCGCAGCTTTAATCGCGGCGGCGCCGAGCTCCGGCGCGCTTACATTTTTGAAGTCGCCTTGAAATGCGCCCATCGGCGTGCGGGCCGCTCCGACAATAACTACAGGATCGTTTTGCATATAGAAAGCCCCAAAAAATCTGCCGCAAAGCCGCAAAGATTCATTCACGAAGTAGATCGACGCATAGGCTTTACTTTGCGCCTTCGCGCCTTTGCGGCGTCAGTTTTTCATCTTGTTTCATCAAATAACTCACGCCCGATCAGCATGCGGCGGATTTCGGAAGTGCCGGCGCCGATCTCGTAGAGTTTGGCATCGCGCAACAGCCGCCCGGTCGGATAGTCGTGCGTGTAGCCGACGCCGCCCAGACATTGGATTGCTTCGAGCGCCATCCAGGTCGCTTTTTCGGCGGCGTAGAGAATCGCCCCGGCCGCATCCTTGCGCGTAATCTTTCCATCGTCGCACGCGCGGCCGACCGCATACACATACGATTTGCACGCGCTCATCGTCGTATACATGTCGGCGAGCTTGCCCTGCATCAATTGGAATTCGCCGATCGCCTGGCCGAACTGCCGGCGTTCGTGCACATACGGCAGCACCACGTCCATGCACGCCTGCATGATGCCGAGCGGTCCGGCGGCGAGCACGGCGCGCTCGTAGTCGAGACCGCTCATCAGCACGTTGACGCCCTTACCCACTTCGCCCAGCACGTTGTCGGCTGGCACTTCGCAGTCCGTAAAGACGAGCTCGCAGGTATTCGAGCCGCGCATGCCGAGCTTGTCGAGCTTCTGCGCGGTCGCAAAACCCTTGAACGTTTTCTCGATGATGAATGCGGTGATACCGCGCGCACCCGCGGCGGCATCGGTCTTTGCGTACACCACGAGCGTGGCGGCATCCGGCCCGTTGGTGATCCACATTTTGTTGCCGTTCAATATGAAGCGGTCGCCTTGCCGGTCGGCGCGCAACTTCATGTTGACGACGTCGGAGCCGGCGCCCGGCTCGCTCATCGCAAGCGCGCCTACATGCTCGCCTAAAACCAGTCGCGGCAGGTACTGTTGCTTTTGGCGCGGGTTGCCATTGCGCCGGATCTGGTTCACGCACAAATTCGAATGCGCGCCGTACGACAGGCCGACCGAAGCCGACGCGCGGCTGATTTCTTCCATCGCGACGATATGAGCGAGATAGCCCATGTCGGTGCCGCCGTACTCCTCTTCGACGGTGATACCGAGCACGCCGAGCGAACCCAGGCTGCGCCATAACTCGTTTGGAAATTGATTGTCACGGTCAATCGCAGCGGCGCGTGGCGCGATTTCGTTGGCCGAGAAGTTAGCGACGGTCTCGCGGAGCAGACCGATCGTTTCTCCAAGTCCGTAATCTAAACTAGGCGTCGTCATGGCATTCGCTAGTTGTCATTTAGAGGAAGGCGGTTATGTTTATGCTTACGTTAACGTTAACGTCAATCTGATCGTTACTGCAATCACGCGGCTACCGTTTGGTGCGCCGTGCTCTCGGCCAGCGACTTGCGACACTGCCTCTCAAAGAACGTAATCTCGTTCAACATCACTTCAATGTCTTCGCGCTGTTGCTCGAGAAGAGTACGGCGCGTCTCGAGTTTGGTCAAAAATTGCTGAAGCTGTCGAGTTTCATCGCGCGCGAGATCATAAAGATCAAACAGTTCGCGTATCTCCGCGAGAGTGAACCCTAACCTTTTGCCGCGCAGTGCAAGCTTGAGACGAACGCGATCGCGAGGGCTGAAAAGGCGGTTCTGGCCGTCTCGGCGCGGTGACAGCAATCCTTGGTCTTCGTAATGACGGATGGTCCGGATTGTGATGCCAAACTCATTGGCCAATTCCGTGATGCTATGGGTATTAATAAATTGTGCTTTGCAACATATCCGTTTAGAATGAATTAACTTGAACTGTACTAACATATCACGTTTACGTAAACGTAATGCAGCAGACCGCTAAAGTCAAGCCTCGCATGACTAGTTTATTGGAATTTCTGTTTGCGAAATCCCGTTGCCACATGCCCATGCTTGGCGAAGTCCATAAGGTCGCGGCCGGCGTTTACCGGCCGCGCATGCCGCTGCCGTTTACGCTCGAGCGCATCAACCTGTGGTTGTTCGCCGATGGTGATGGCTGGACCATCGTCGACTGCTGATTGGGCACCGACGAGATGCGCACGCTGTGGCAAAAATATTCGCTACCAGTCTGGCCGCAAGCCGAATCAATTGCCTGCATGCGCGCGGCGAACTTGCCCGCGACAGTGGTGACCAAAGGATTTACAGCTATACCTCGCAATGAGGCATTAAGTTTTCAGGAGAACTAAGCATGGCAGTTGCATTGAAAAAACCCGCGCTGGATCCGGTCGAGCTTGCTAAAGCCTATGCCAATATCGCGCAGAACAGCAGTCATCTCATAAGCGACTACATGACCCGTCAGCCTGCCGCCAGCCCTTCTGCGTTCGGCGACGAACTCGGGATTGCGAAAGCCTTTTACGAGATGAGCGCCAAACTTTTGGCCGATCCGACCAAGGTGGCTGACATGCAGTTGAAGCTGTGGCGCGACTACGCGTCGCTGTGGCAGAACTCGATGATGAATTTATTCGGCGGGCATGCGCAGCCCGTGATCGAGCCGCCCCAGGGCGATCGTCGTTTCAAGCACGATGACTGGCAGAAAAACTTCTTGTTCGACTACATCAAGCAATCGTATCTGATCGCCGCCAAGCATCTGCACCGGACCGTCGGCACTGTGGAAGGCCTCGACGAGCAGACTGCCAGGAAAGTTGATTTTTTCACGCGCCAGTACATCGACGCGCTGTCGCCGAGCAATTTTGTGCTGACGAACCCTGAAGTGCTGCGTGAAACCGTTGCCTCGGGCGGGCAAAACCTCATCAAGGGTTTAAGCAATCTGCTCGAGGATCTTGACCACGGCGATGGCAAGGTCAAAGTAAAAATGACAGACGCCTCCGCGTTTCAGGTCGGCGGCAATCTGGCCGCGACACCCGGCAAAGTTGTGTATCAGAACGAACTAATGCAACTTATCCAGTATTCCCCGTTGACGCCCCAGGTTTACCGGCGCCCTCTATTGATCCTGCCGCCGTGGATCAATAAGTTTTATATCCTCGACATGCGCGAAAAAAATTCTTTCGTACGCTG